>JASFLF010000443.1:0-4226 GCA_050118235.1 Gammaproteobacteria bacterium
CGAGCGTTATGTACGTATGGCCAACCTGGCGGCCGTGGGCAGCAGCGCCATCAATGGCGTGGCGCAATTGCACAGCGAATTGCTCAAAAACAGCGTGCTCAGCGATTTTTACCGCATCATGCCCTACAAATTCAGCAATAAAACCAACGGGGTTACTCCGCGGCGTTTTATGGTGCAACACAATCCCGGCCTCAGCCGCTTGATTACCGATGCCTTGGGCAATGATAACTGGGTACGGCACCTGGAAGAGATTCGGCGTTTGGAGGAATTTAGCGACGACGGCGCATTTCGTGACGAATGGCTCAAGGTCAAACAACTCAACAAACATCGATTCACGCAATTTATCCAACGCGAAACCGGTGTGGTCGTCAACCCGGACACCCTGTTTGATGTTCAAGTAAAACGCATTCACGAATACAAACGCCAGCACTTGAACGTGCTAAACATCGTCACTTTATACCATCACTTGAAGAACGATCCCAATATTGATCTTACGCCGAGAACGTTCATATTCGGTGGTAAAGCGGCCCCCAGTTATTACGCAGCCAAACTGATTGTCAAATTAATAAATTCAGTCGCCGATGTTATCAACAATGACCCCGACGTGAAAGATCGAATCAAAGTAGTGTTTGTGCCCAATTTTAACGTGAAGAACTCGCAATATATTTTTCCCGCCGCCGACCTTTCCGAGCAAATTTCCCTGGCCGGTAAAGAAGCCTCCGGCACGGGCAATATGAAATTCTCCATGAACGGTGCGCTCACCATCGGCACATTGGACGGCGCCAATATCGAAATTCAGCAGGAAGTCGGCGCGGAGAATTTTTTCCAATTCGGCCTGACCGCCGAGGAAGTCAGCCAGTCAAAAACGCAAGGCTACAACCCCAGGGAGTATTACCACAACAACAGCCAACTGCGCGCGGTGATGGATTTAATATCAACCGGACTTTTCTCCCACAGCCAGGTGAACTTGTTTCATCCTTTGACGGACGCGTTATTGCAGCACGATGAATACATGCTCCTGGCGGATTATCAATCCTATGTGGACGCCCAGGCGCGCGTGGGCCACGCCTACCGGGACATCGACCAGTGGGCCCGCATGTCCATACTCAACGTCGCCCGCATGGGCAAATTTTCCTCGGACCGCGCCATACGCGAATACTGCGACGACATTTGGCGCGTCAATCCGGAGCCCATCAGCTTGTAGGCGCACCCTGCCGGCTAACCGAGGGATTATGCATAACCCGCGGGAAATTCCCTGGTGAAAAATTCCCACAACCGGGTATACTACTGCGTTTTCATCCTGTCATGTGCCGGAATAGCTCAGTCGGTAGAGCAACGCATTCGTAATGCGCAGGTCGGAGGTTCGAATCCTCTTTCCGGCACCACTTCTCCGACCTTTGCCAAACATTGCTCATAGATGTGTGCCAAAATCCTGTCTACCAATCAAGGATCGCCGGCCAATATCAAGTGGCCTGGTGATTCCAGGTCGAGAGGTATTCAATTCCAATCCACGGCTATACCGCCGGCGTTGTGGATGGTGGGATCGCTCGGCGCCAGGTCATGCACTTTAGGACCTGAAACGATTAATAAATCCATGCTGGTGAAATATACGTCGCAGTCTGGTTTGAGATTAATAGCATTGCCCTCAGTTGCAACAATGAATAAGATACAGCCCGGGAATTACAAGGCGGCAACACAATAAAAACGGAGAGTATGATTTTGAATAAGAAATTTGCGCTTTTTTTATCAATTATCGCTGGATTGGCAATAACTACCTGCGAGAATGCGCTGGCCGACGAATTTGAGCAGATTTTTACGCAAAAATATAAAAATGAGATGTTGCCCGAGTTGCGCTTGTCGAAAATCGACCGTTACAAAGCTCAGGGATTGTCAGAGGCGCAGATTAACCGCGAACTGGATAAATTGGCTGATAAGGCCGCTGGTTGTCAGTTCAAGACATTTCAGGCCTACGAAAAAAAGTACCAACAAGTGGCTTTTAACGCATTATTAAAAGGCGCCACCACGGAAGATGCCGCTTTACGCCTTAATGAAGCGCTGGATACCGATGTGGACAAAGGCACGATTGCAGCGAATGAAGTGAGTCGCCGCGTTAAAAATGCCATCAATATTTATGCCGCCTGTGTGGTTCACAGCGGCCTGGTAGACAAATAGGTATCAGGGGATACAAAAGAAAAAGGGACGCAGGCGTCCCTTTTCCGTGATGTGGTTTGTACGGTGGATTATTCGGCGGCCGTATCCAGCATGCAATCTTCTTTTTCTTTGCGAACCTTCTGCATACAATCGAGATAGTCTTCGTTTTTTTCGGTAAACGAGGCATCGCAATTTTCGTAACCTTTGACCATACCGTAAGTGCATTGCACCTTCTTTTCCAATTGCACAATGGCATCCTTGGTCTCTTCGTTTTTCTTTTGTTCGGCACGCAGCTTTTCTTCGACTTCCAAAAGTTTTTGCACACTCACATCTTGATCTTGCGCGGAAACATTTCCTATAAAAGCCAGTCCCATAAAACCAAGTGTAAATACCACAAAGGTTGTGACTGCTGCGTTTTTTAATAATGTCATGAGGACTTTAACTCCCTTATCAAATGAAGAATCTCGTTATTTAAATCTGGCTTGAACCTAGAATCATAGTGAATTTTAGAACATCTTTCATGCCAATGTAGTCACAGATACAACATTTTTGCGCTGCTTATTTTTACTTCGGTTTACTTACCTATGCCTGCTTAGCGTGTGGCGGTTAATCTATAGGTATTTCGGATCAATGGGGTATTTATTAAGCGAACTTTCTATATCACTAAATAAGATAAAAATATTAATATTTATTACTTCCAATGACATAGGAGTTTTTGTACAGTTCGTAATACGACAAACATTACCCATGCCCCCAAATATGTTTGTCCGGCCGCGACGCCGCCCTGTTGCGGCCTTTTTTTTGTCCGCAATTTTTCTGTCCGCCGGGTCTAGCGCAGTATAGAACGCCTTATGGTATATTCACATTATTGAGTGCGAAAATTTACGTAAACAACAATTTGGAAGATGGGGCTCAGGATGAAAAAATCGGTATTAGTCGTTACGATATTACTACTAACCTTGTGCATAAATTTACCCCTATGGGCCAGCTATGAAAAGGGGTTGGAAGCTCTGCAAAACAACGATTTCCAAACCGCTTACAAAGAGTGGAAAGAGCTCGCCGAACAAGGCGATGCGCATATGCAGTCTACCATAGCCGTGATGTACCACACCGGCGTGGGCGTCAAACAAGATTATAAAAAAGCGTTTTACTGGTATAAAAAAGCCGCCGAGCAAGGGGTTACCGCCGCGCAAGCCAATTTGGGGGTCATGTATGCCAAAGGCACCGGCACTACCAGGGATCTCGTACAAAGTTATGCCTGGTATAGTGTCGCCGCGTCCGCCTTGTCGTTGGAAAAAGTGGGCAGCGCCTTATGGGGAATCGATTATTTGGCCACTAAAATGAGTACCGATGAGCTTAAAAAGGCCAAAGATCTTTCTCGTTCCTACGAAAAAAAATTCCTGAAAACAAAGAAGTAGATGGCTAATGGGGTATGGTCGCGGTAATAAAGCGCAAATCCCGATCACCTCCTGATCATGGAAGGACTTTTACTGGTTGCGGTTTTATCGGCAATCACCTGGTATTGGTGGGACACCATGCAATGCAAGGAAATCGCGAAAACCGCCGGTAAACGCGCTTGCCTCAACGCTCAGGTTCAATTTCTTGATGACACCGTGGCGTTAAAAAAACTCTGGCTGCGGCGCGCTGAAAATGGCCGGCTGCAATTATGCCGTATTTTCTTTTTCGAATTTGCCAGTGACGGCGCCTATCGCTATCAAGGTCGAATCGTGCTTACCGGCAACCAGGTCAGAGAAGTTGAATTGGATGCTTACCGCATTAATGAGTAAGCCCGCGTCTTTAATCTAAGCACTAACTACGTGTCAGAAACAGAGTACACCATGAGCGCTATCCCGGATTTTGCCAATGAGGTTATCAACAATACGGCACCGGCATTGAACAATACAACGACATTTTCAAGTGCAAGCGGATCATGAAGCCAAGGAGAAAGAGGACGCTAACCAAGCCTGAAGAGGCGTAAGATTTAGAAATGACATTTTTCTCACCCAGGATGACGAGCCCTCGCTTGATATTTGAATCCACCAGGAAACACCTATCGACTGCCTCTTTCCTTGGTC
>JASFLF010000444.1:0-4223 GCA_050118235.1 Gammaproteobacteria bacterium
GTCAATACGCCCAAACCCGGGCCGATCTCAACCACGTGATCGTTTTTGTCCGGCTCGATGGCGGCGACAATGCGCTGTACCACGCTAAAATCTCGCAAGAAATGTTGACCGAAACGTTTGCGCGGCCGATGCCGGTCCGTCATCGCTGGTCCGTCACTCTATGCGCGGCCATTTTAGCGGCCAGTTGAAGGGCTTTTTCAAAACTGCTGACCGAGGCTTTACCGGTGCCCGCCAAGTCCAGGGCGGTGCCGTGATCCACCGAGGTTCTGATGATGGGCAAACCTAAAGTGACGTTAACCGCCTCACCAAACCCCAGGTGTTTTAACACCGGTAAGCCCTGGTCGTGATACATGGCGAGAAACGCATCGGCATGCCGCATTTTGTCGGGGGTAAAAATGGTATCCGCGGGCAGTGGCCCTATCAGTTGCATACCTAAATCACGCTGCTTTTCCAGCACCGGTTCGATAATAAGTTGTTCCTCCGTGCCCAGGTGGCCACCCTCCCCGGCGTGGGGATTGAGGCCGCAGACATAAATCACCGGCCGCTCTATGCCCATGAGCTGGCGCAAGTCATGGTGCAGTATGTCGATGACTTCCGTCAAAAGCGTTGCGGTAATGGCGTCAGGTACTTCGCGCAAGGGCAAATGGGTGGTCGCCAACGCCACTCGTAATCCTTCGGTTTGCAGCATCATGACGGGACGCTTGGCATGGCAGCGTGCGGCGAGAAATTCCGTATGCCCGGTAAAATCCCGCCCAGAGTCGTTGATAATGCCTTTGTGTACCGGGCCGGTGACCATGGCCGCAAAGTGTTGCTGCATGCAACCGTCCGCGGCCTGGCGTAGACATTCCAATACATAGTCGGCGTTGTCTACGTTAAGGGTACCGGGCGTAACCTTAGCAGCCAACGCCACAGGTAACACTTTTATGGATGCGGCGGTTTGCGGCTTCGCTGAGATTTCTGGATTAAAAGTTTCAATTCGCAACGGCAGATGTAACCGTTCGGCGCGCTCCTGCAACAATTGCGGATCACCTATTGCCACCAATTGCACGGGGTGTGCTTGTTGGGCCAACTGCACGCATAAATCCGGGCCAATTCCCGCGGGCTCTCCCGGGGTGATGGCGATGCGGGGGATAGTTGAAGCGAGAATCGCCCTCATCAGTCTTGGCGTCCCTGGCGTACTGGTGGTTTATATCACAAACGCACTTCCACAAACGCTTCATCGCGGATGCGGCGCAGCCAGTTGGCCATGGCCGGTTCGATTTTGCGTTGCCGCACCGCTTCACGGGCCTGATTGCGCCGGTATTCTTCGGTATCATCGAACTGGCGGCGGTCCAGCACTTGCAGAATATGCCAGCCAAATTGCGTCTGCACGGGATCGGATATTTCACCGATGGTTAAGGCGTTCATGGCGTCTTCAAATGGTTTGACCATGACACCGGGATTGACCCAGCCCAAGTCCCCGCCCTGGCTGGCGGAGCCTTTGTCCGCGGAGTGCGAGGTGGCCAATTCGGCGAAGTCCTCACCGCCTTCGATGCGCTGTTTCAATTGTTCAATGCGTTTTTTGGCTTCGGCGCTGGATAAAATCAAATCGGGTTTGATTAAGATGTGCCGGACTTTGGTTTGATTGACGACGTGTTGGGTTTCATTACTGCGTTTTTCCATCAGCTTGATAATGTGAAATCCACTGGGGCTGCGGATTGCGTCACTGACTTGTCCAATTTCCATTTGATCGACCAGTTTGGCGAACAGCGAGGGGATTTGTGCCCGCGTGCGCCAGCCTAAATCACCGCCTTGCAGCGCTTGTTGGCCGTCTGATTGGGCTATGGCCAGTTGCGCGAAATCCGCGCCTTTATTGAGTTCGTCCAGCATCTTTTGCGCTTTTTGTTTGGCGGCTTGGATGCGCTCGGCGGTGGCCGCTTCCGGAACGGATACCAGAATGTGTGCAATGCGGTATTCGTCGTTGGACGAACCTTGCGACTCCTGGCTGGCAAGAAAATCATCCACTTCCTGCTCGGTGACCGTCACCCGGTTGGCCACTTCACGCTGTTGCAAACGGTTGATGGTGAGTTCATCGCCGATGCGCTTGCGGAATTGCGCGTAATCGATGCCATCGGAGCGCAATGCCTGGCTGAATTGCATTAATGTCATATTGTTTTGCCGGGCGATATTTTCCACTGTATTGCTGACCGTTTCCTCGTCTACGCGGATATGGCGGCGCTCGGCATCTTGCAATTGGATATTCAACACAATCATGCGTTCCAGAATTTGTTTTTGCAAGACATCGTCCGACGGCAAGGCCATGCGCTGGGCACGCAATTGTTGTTTGATGTTTTGCATTTCACTCTGCAATTCCAGTTGGGTAATCACATCGTCATTGACCACGGCGACGACGCGGTCCAATGTTTGGCGCGTTGCGCTGTACACCATTAGCGGCGATAACAGGAACACGATCAAGGCGATGACCGTGATGTAATTTAGGATGGGGGTTTTCTTAAGATGTGTCACTCTAATCTACCTTCTGTAAACAATCGATTTATATCATTACCGACATTGGCCAAGCCTTTGAGTTCAAACTGGAAATAAAAGCTTTCCTGGTAATCGCCCTCTTCGATTTGCGCTATGTACCGCCGGTGCACCATGCGCAGCGCCCAACAACAACTGTCGTATTGCAGGCCCTCGATGTTCTCCAGGGTTTGCTCGTCCAGGAACGAATATTGCCAGCGGGCCATGAGTCTCCAGCGTTTTTGTAGGGGCCAGATCACCGTAACGTCGCCTTGGTCGATGGTATCGAGTTCGTAGCGGTAACCCAGGTTCAGCATTTTATCTTGATTCGGTTTGTAACGGAAATTCAATGATCCCCGTCCGGCCCGGGAATGTTGCTCATCCCACAGCACTTGTACCGCGGTATAAGTGTGGGCCGCCCATTGACTGCGCAGTTCGAACAGCACGTCGGACTGGGTTTGGGTTTGAACCGTCTGGCCGGGCAATGTCACGCGACGGTCGCTGAAATAATAAATCTGGCCCATGCTGGCGGAGAACAATTCTTTCCCCTGTTGATTGTAAAACCGCGAACTCAATGCAAAACTGATTTGATTGGCGTCGCCTATGCGGTCCAAGCCGCTGTAGCGGTTTTCACGGAACATTTGCGACAGGCTCAATTGGGTGGCGGCCGTGTCGAATGTCTGTTGCCGGCCGCTTTCATTGACCAATAATTGGGATTGATCGCGGTAAGGCGCATACAAATAAAACAATCTCGGTTCCAGGGTTTGCAATATGGCGGACCCAAGGCGCAAATCCCGTTCGAAAAACAAACCGCTGTCCACGCTGACTATGGGCACGGTACGCACGGGATTTTGCTCACTATCGGAATAATTATTTTGCAATTGATAGCGAGTATGATGCATGGAAAGTCTCGGTGTCAGAAAGCCATACACTTTGCGCTGCGGCCATTGCAGCTGCGGGAATGCATCCAGGCGCTGACCGGTTAAACTGTCTTTGCGGTCGAAGTTGACCACCTCGGAATTGAATTGAAATTGCAGGCCGTAACTCAAAGGCAGTAGTGCCGTATCGAAGCGGACTTGCGGCAGCAAACTGTACGGCTGGGCGGCGGGGCTTAAGGTTTTGTCCAGGGTCAAGTAGTCCAACGCCTTTGCGTTGACCTGCCACTGCTGCGCCTTATAATTTATGTTAAGACGGCGCTCTAGATAGTCCAGATTGGATAACACCAGATCACCACCAAAATCGTTGAGATAGTCCTTGTCGGAGGCGGTTCGATACTCAAGGTCGGCGCGCCAACCGGCGGCCGGAACCGCATGATGCTGAAAATAAACAAAACCGCGGTCCTGACTGTACAAAGCATCATCGGGTAAATATTCGAAATACAGCTGGCCATGGTTGCTGGGATTTAGATAGCGAAATTCGCTCTGCAGTTGGGCGCCGCGTTTGTCGAAATAGCGCGGGGTAATGGTCGCATCCCGGTGCGGGGCAATGTTCCAATAGTACGGCAACGCCACTTCCGTGCCCGAAGTGTTGGATGTGCCCACGTCCGGTGCCAGCAAGCCCGATTTGCGCCCGGCGATGGGAAAACTCAAATATGGTGAATATAGGACGGGCACGTTAAATACTTTTAGGCGCGCGTGGCGGGCAACCGCTTCGTTTTTTTGTTTGTCCAGGCGCAATTGACTGGCTTTTATCACCCAGTCATTATCGCCTAACATGCAGGA
>JASFLF010000445.1:0-4215 GCA_050118235.1 Gammaproteobacteria bacterium
TTTTTGGACGTTTGAACGCCAGTATGGATTTGTACAATGCGGCGTCCCGGTTTCTGCAAGCATTTAAAAGCAACTTGCAAGAACAGGCCGGGCAAATCGCGGTGGTGGATTTGCGTTATACCAATGGGTTTGCAGTGCAATGGAAAACCAGCGACAGCAAGACAGTGGAAAACTAACTTATATTAGCACCTTAGTATAACGTACTTATAATGACGAACTTGGGATAGCAACAGCCGGGTACATACAGGAAAACAATAATGGCTAAGCGGTCGGAGCAAAATTTAATAGTGGGGCTGGACATCGGAACTTCCAAGGTGGCGGCAATAGTGGCCACGGTTACTCCAGAGGGGCAGATAGAAGTCATTGGCCTGGGATCGCATATTTCCCGGGGTCTGAAAAAAGGTGTCGTGGTCAACATAGAGTCCACGGTGCAGTCCATACAGCGGGCAATAGAAGAGGCGGAATTAATGGCGGGATGCCAAATCGACTCAGTCTACGCGGGTATCGCCGGCAGCCACATTCGCAGTTTGAACTCCCATGGCATTGTGGCCATACGCGACAAAGAAGTCATGCCGGCGGATGTGGACCGGGTTATCGATGCAGCCAAAGCGGTGGCAATACCGGCGGATCAAAAAATGCTGCACATACTGCCGCAAGAGTTTCTTATCGACGATCAGGACGGCATACGCGAACCTATAGGCATGTCGGGCGTACGTTTGGAAGCTAAGGTGCACATTGTGACCGGCGCGGTGAGCGCCGCGCAAAACATTATTAAATGCGTCCGGCGTTGTGGCTTGAACGTCGATGACGTTATCTTGGAACAGTTAGCGTCCAGTCAGGCGGTGTTGACCGAAGATGAAAAAGAGTTGGGGGTTTGTTTAGTGGATATCGGCGGCGGCACCACTGATATCGCGGTATTTGCAGAAGGTGCCATACGCCACACCGCGGTCATTCCCATTGCGGGGGACCAGATTACCAACGATATCGCCGTGGCACTGCGTACCCCGACTCAGTACGCCGAGGAAATCAAAAAGAAATACGCTTGCGCGCTAACTCAGCTGGCAAGCCCCGACGAAAGTATTGAGGTGCCAAGCGTGGGAGACCGCGCCCCCAGGCGCCTGGCGCGGCAAACCCTGGCTGAAGTGGTGGAGCCGCGTTTCGAAGAGTTGTTGACGTTGGTGCAAAACGAATTGCGCCGTAGCGGTTTTGAAGATATGTGCGCCGCCGGCATCGTGATTACCGGCGGCTGCGCCAAAATGGAAGGTGTTATAGAACTGGCGGAAGAAGTCTTCCATGTGCCGGTGAGAATCGGAATGCCGACTCAAGTCAGTGGCTTAGTGGATGTGGTGCGTAACCCGATTTATTCCACCGGTGTCGGATTGTTGTTGTACGGTAATAAATATCATAGTCATGTGCAGTGGGACGCGAATAGCGAATGGGGTTTTAAGAATTTATGGCAACGCATGAAGAGTTGGTTTCAAGGTAATTTTTAGTCATCGATCATATTGGAAAATACAGAGGAGCAAATGCCATGTTTGAATTAATGGATACTTTCACCCAAGGGGCCGTAATTAAAGTCATCGGAGTCGGCGGTGGTGGTGGTAATGCCGTAGAGCATATGGTGCGGCAGAATATCGACGGGGTCGATTTCATCTGCGCCAACACCGATGCGCAGGCATTGAAAACATCATCGGCACCCACCGTGTTGCAATTGGGCGCCAATATCACCAAAGGCCTGGGCGCCGGTGCCAACCCGGATTTAGGCCGGCAAGCCGCCCTGGAGGACCGCGAGCGTATTGAAGAGGTGATTCAAGGTGCGGACATGGTATTCATCACCGCCGGCATGGGCGGCGGCACCGGCACCGGC
Organism: Gammaproteobacteria bacterium; assembly: GCA_050118235.1. Taxonomy (GTDB): domain Bacteria; phylum Pseudomonadota; class Gammaproteobacteria; order SZUA-152; family SZUA-152; genus JAJDNG01. Next base: position 1,868 of record JASFLF010000445.1, read on the forward strand.
GGCGCGCCGGTGGTGGCGCAGGTGGCCAAAGAAAGAGGCATTTTGACTGTAGCCGTAATTACCAAACCCTTCCCATTTGAAGGGCGTAAGCGGCAGCAAGTCGCAGATGACGGAACCCGGGCGTTAGGTGAATACGTGGATTCGTTGATTACCATTCCTAACGAACGTTTGCTGACGGTGCTGGGAAAAAATATCAGTCTGTTGGATGCATTCAAGGCGGCTAACGATGTACTACTGGGCGCGGTGCAAGGCATCGCCGAGTTGATTACCCGGCCCGGCTTGATTAACGTGGACTTTGCCGACGTGCGTACCGTGATGTCCGAAATGGGTATGGCCATGATGGGTACCGGTTCGGCCAGCGGTGAAGGCCGGGCCCAAAAAGCGGCCGAAGCCGCCATTGCCAGTCCGTTACTGGAGAATGTGGATTTGGCCGGAGCCCGGGGGATTTTGGTTAACATTACCGCCGGCATGGATATGGCCATTGGTGAGTTTGAAGAAGTGGGTAACACCATCAAAGGTTTTGCCTCCGAGAACGCCACGGTAGTGGTGGGCACCGTCATTGATCCGGAAATGAGTTCCGACCTGAGGGTCACGGTAGTGGCCACCGGTTTGGGCAATAACATTAAGCAAGCTGATAAACCCATGAAATTGGTTGATAAAAAACCGGATGGCGCTATCGACTACGGCAAACTGGAGCGGCCTACGGTGATACGTAAACAAGTGGCTAACGAGCGTTTTGCGGCGGCCCATACCACGGATTTAGACTACTTAGATATTCCGGCATTTTTACGCCGGCAGGCCGATTGATAATCCGAAAATCAATGTGAATGGCAATGTGCATTTAGCATGAATTGAGATATTTAATGTCCGACATTTGTAGATTAGTGATAAAATCGTTTGCGATAGTATGAACATAGCGTGAACTGTGTCACACAATTTGCTAGGCATACCACTTGGCGCTGTGATATTATCGCTACGCTGAAGGCAAAAACGATTCAATAATAAATATATACTCACAAATGATTAAACAACGGACTCTAAAGAATATTATTCGCGCAACGGGCATAGGGCTGCACACGGGGCAAAAAGTCTATTTGACGCTAAGACCCGCCGCCGTGGATACCGGTATTGTATTCCGGAGGGTGGATTTAGACCCAGTGGTGGAAATTGAAGCCAAACCGGAAAATGTAGGGGACACTCGCTTGTCCACGACATTGGTTAAAGGCGATATACGGGTTTCCACGGTAGAACATCTGTTGTCCGCATTCGCCGGCTTGGGCATAGACAATGCCTATATTGATTTAAGTGCGGCTGAGGTTCCGATCATGGATGGCAGCGCCGGTCCATTTGTGTTTCTGGTACAGTCCGCGGGCATCGAGGAACAAAGTGCGCCTAAGCGTTTTCTGCGCATTAAGCGCACGGTCAAAGTTGAAGACGGGGATAAATGGGCCCGGTTCGATCCTTTCGATGGCTTTAAGGTTTCTTTCAATATCGATTTTAATCATCCTGTATTCCGCAATCGTGCCCAGACTACCACGGTGGATTTTTCCAGCACGTCGTTTGTGAAAGAAGTCAGCCGCGCCCGTACTTTCGGTTTTATGAAAGATATCGAACAGCTGCGGGAAAATGATCTGGCCTTAGGCGGCAGCCTGGACAATGCCATTGTCCTGGATGACTACCGGATTCTCAATGAAGACGGCTTGCGTTACGAAGATGAATTTGTGCGTCACAAAGTGCTGGATGCCATCGGCGATCTGTATTTGCTGGGCTGCAGCTTAATCGGTGAGTTCCGCGGTTGTAAATCCGGGCATGCCTTGAATAATCACTTGTTGCGGACTTTACTCGCGCAACAAGATGCTTGGGAGATGGTCACATTTAACGACATTAAACAAGCACCGATTTCTTTCACCCAGCCAATTTTGGCGACCTAATACAGTTGTAATTTCTCATCCCGCGAAAAGTGCAATCCAACTCGAAGGTTGGACTGCTGATCTCCAAAGGTAGTTTAAATCCCCTTTTCTGATGACTTTAAGATTCTTGACAGCCTGTCTGCCTCCGATGTCCATGGTGGCTTAACAATCCTGATTTCCCTATTAGTTGCACAAACCGAAATTTGCCAAATTTTCTCAGCTCGCGGGTTTAGCAAAGCCAAACTTATTGATTTAAATAGAATTACTTTAAAAAGGATTGGCGCTACATCGCCACTACATCATCGCCACTAAATCATCGCCACTAAATAGCCAATACAAAATGGGGCCGATTTCGGATTCCTCCCTCTCATGACACTCGTGCATCCTGGTGAAAAATGCGGCTTAGGCCTAGGAAATAGGGAAAAAGCATAAAGTTTA
>JASFLF010000446.1:0-4213 GCA_050118235.1 Gammaproteobacteria bacterium
ATAACAAGCAATGCAAAGCGTGAACAGTATGGCAATTGGTTTCGAGGCTTTTTTGTTGTTTCCCTTTGCTGATCTTTAAATTTTTAGCAGTTTTTATACCACCGGTGTAATTCGGATTAATGACCATTCTTTCATGCGGTTACGAATGAGTGAAAAATTTATAATGCTCTTAATTGATGCGTGCATTATGGTTGAGGCACAAATTAAGAGCATCATCGGGAATGCGGTTGCCATTGTCGCGACGGTGTATTCTAGGATACCGAAGCCAGTTTTCAATAGCTGCAATGAAAATTGTCACATGCAATGACATAGCGCAATTGGATATAACAGGGATTGCAATAATAGCCAAGCCGGGGCCTGGCACCTTTGCGTTTAGCGAGGAAGAGCTCAGGCAAATAAAATCAAAGGCCGACGGGCAGGGAAAATACATTTTCAGGTTGGGCTGCAAGTTGTCGGCAAAGGAAACGGCGAGCACTATCAGGCCCGCCGTATCAACACCCAATAAGTCAAAATACGAGTTTATGATTTGCGCTTAAAGCGGTGCTGCGCCAACTCCGGGTTCATCTTCGTCTTGCAGCGGTTCGAACGTTTTGGCCTTTTGGCTGTCTTGCTCACTCATGGTTTCAAAAGCGCTAAATTCGCTAAACTCCAATTTGCCATTACTGTCTTTGTCAATATCCACCCAGCTTCTAAGCATATCCAACTGGCCTTCTGCCTCGTTAATACTGACATAACCATCATTGTCTTTGTCCAGGCTACTAAACTGCTTGGCCTGCGACGCATCCTCGGCAAACGATGGCATGGCGAGTATTACCGCTCCAAGTCCGGCCAGGAAGTTGATTGTTTTCATGGTAATACCTCCTTGTCCTATAATAGTAGTGCATACATAAGTGCATATAGTAGAACTGCTGAATGATTGGGTTATCCTTGTTAACCTCCCAGAAAAACAATAACAGAAATACTTGCCAACATACTTATTAACATAGCGCCCAAGGGAGGTATGTCAAGCCTTCACTATGTAGTAAATAATTAGATTGAGTCGAGCTTGACCGATTCCAGCATGCGAAAAATAGCAAACCGATTGTTTTAGTTCGATTTCATGCAAGCTAGATGCACTCGGCTAAATTGAATATTAATTATTTTAAGTTGGAATTAAAAAAACCAATCAAGAATATTTTACTTCCTATTCCACTGGCGCTGTTAAAAAGGCGCTGAACCCAGATCGTAATCATCGCCGTTTTCCGGGGGCACGAAAGTTTTGGCCTTTGTACTGTCTTGTTCGCTCCGGGTTTCAAAGGCGCTAAATTCGCTAAACTCCAGTTTTCCGTCGGTATCCTTATCGATATCCACCCAGCTTTTAAGCAGGTCCAATCGACCTTCTGCTTCATTAATACTGACATAACCGTCATTGTCTTTGTCCAGGTTACTAAACCGCTTTGCTTGCGATGCATCCTCGGCATATAACGGGATAGAGATTAAAATCACCCCAAGTCCAGCTATTAAGTGAATTGCTTTCATGGCAATTCCTCCTCTACTCTAACTGAGTGGCGAACTGATTCGGTTATCCTTTTTAGTCTCTCCGAGTAAGAAACAAAGCTCTCTGTATTAACGTAGTACTAAAGCTTGTTATGTCAAGGTTTCGCTATGTAGTATTGGGTAAGTCGTGGCTTGAGATTGTTATAGGTGTATATTGGGAAGAGTTGAACTCATTGTTTTTGATTCACTTTTAAGTAAACATTTTAAAATACATTCAGTACGTATTCGTTTTATCAAAAGAAGATTAAAAACATATACAGAATATTCTTTTTATAGAATCGTTTTATAGTGCAATCCCGGCACGCTCACTGTGCAAGGGATTGTTCATTGTCTTTTTCGATTTCTTTCTCCATGGACACCCAGCCGAAATCGCTGAATATACTGAACAAAGCAGGGACCACAAAAAGCACCAGCAAAGTGGCGGTTGTTAAGCCGAATACAATACTGGTTGCCAGCGGAATGAGGACTTGCGCTTGCAAGCTTTTCTCAGCCAGCAAGGGAGTGAGCCCGGCGATCGTGGTTAAAGAGGTCAATAATATGGCGCGAAAACGTTCGCGGCTGGCCAGTTTTGCGGCTTCGATGATGGAGTGTCCTTCACGGGCGCGCAGCTTGAGAAATTCCACCAGCAATATGGAATCGTTTACCACGATACCCGCCAGAGAGATGGCGCCCATCATGCTGGGCATGGACAATTCCAAACCCATGATCAAATGGCCAAGCACCACACCAATGAATCCCAAAGGAATGATGACCATAACCGCCAGTGGTTCGATGTAACTGCGGAACTGGAAGCTGAGCAATATAAAGATGGCGACCAAGCCGATGAGAAATCCCCTTACCATGGAGGAGCCGGTTTTCGCCGACTCCGAAGCCTGGCCTTCCAGCTTCACGCTGATACCTGGGTAGCGTTGCTGCAACTCAGGTAAAAATTTGGCTTTAGTGTCGTTAACGATTTGCTGAGCGTTGGCCAACTGGGTGTCGACATCGCCGGTGACCGTTACTGTGCGGCGGTTGTCGATGCGATGGATGCGCGCGAAACCTCGATTCAGGGTTATTTCCGCTACGGTACTCAAAGGGATTTGATCACCGGAGGCGGTGACGATGCGAAAATCCTGTAGATCGTCCAGGCTGTTTTTATCCAAATCTGTTAAGGCGACATCGATTTCGTAGGATTCCGGGCCGATTTGCATTTCATCGGCGGTGGTGCCATAAAAGCCCGCTCGCAACTGATAGGAGACGGTGGCGGCGTCAAGGCCTAAAGCAAAACTGCCTTCGCGAAGGCGCACACGTAATTCCGGTTTGCCAGGGCGTAAATCGTCACTGACATCATGCACGCCTTTGTACTGGCTTAACCACTGCTGCAACTCAAGTGCAGCGGATTTCAGTTGTTGCAGATCCCATCCCTGCAAGCGGATTTCGAGATCCAACCCCGCCGGGCCTATTGCCGGTTCCTTAAAATTCAAACTGATGACATCAGGAACCACTCCCACCGCTTTGCGCCAGTGGTGTAGAATATCATCGATGCGGCCTTGGCGTAGTTCGGCAGTCAATAAATCCGCCGATACGGTGGCAACGTGCGGACCGGTTTCATAAGCGTCGGCGTTTTGGTTGTATTGCACGCTAATGTCTTCAATGAGACGCCGACCATCGGGCTGCGAGGGGGCAAAGGTCTCATCCACTTTTTTGAGGGCGTTGATCAGTTGCTTGACAATCGCCTCGGTGCGATGCAAAGGCGTTCCCTGGGGAAGCAACACACGGGCTTGTATGGTGTCGCCTTCGATGCTGGGGAATGCCTGAAATTTTAAATGACCGCCGGCCATGATACCCAGGGTGGCAAGGAACAAAGCCACTACGCCGCCGATAAACAAATAACGCCAGTGGATCACCGCATCCACGAACTTACCGGCCATTTCATGGCGTAGCCATTCTATCGCTGTCTCGAAGCGCAATCTGAAACGGCTGGGCACGGATTTGTGTTGATGGCGTAATGAATGTTCCAGATGATGGGGCAGGATCAAAAACGCCTCCACTAAGCTGACCGATAACACACTAATCAGCACAATGGGCAATACCTTAAGCACCTGGCCGATATCGCCGCTTAAAAAGGCCAGCGGGGTAAATACCGCTGTGGTGGTGAGAAATGAAGACAACACACCCGGCATGACTTGTTGTGTACCTTCCACCGCGGCGTTGAACGCGGATTTGCCTTGCTTGAGATGGGCGGCGACGTTTTCCGCGATCACAATGGCGTCATCCATTAACAAACCCACTCCTATGAGCAAGGCTACCATGCTGATCATATTGATGGATTGCCCAAGCACGGACATTAAAAATAGGCCGCCGAGAAACGCCACTGGTAAACCCATGGCCACCCAAAAAGCAAAGCGCAGTTGAAAAAACAGCCACATCACCAGAAACACCAATATCAATCCTTGCAGGCCATTTTTTAATAACATTTCTAAGCGGTCGCTGACGATGGAAGACATGTCCTGGGTGAGAGTGAATGTGACACCCGGCGGCGCAATGCGCCTCTCCGTGTCGATAAACGCTTTAACGGCATTGACGGCATCCAACGTATCTTCCGATTTGGTTTTGGTAATCTGCAGCAACGCGGCACGCTCGCCGTTAAACAGCGCTTTGTCTTCGTCCAGTTCAAAACGGTCGGTAATGATTGCAA
>JASFLF010000447.1:0-4210 GCA_050118235.1 Gammaproteobacteria bacterium
GAACTGGTTCAAGCGCATCGATACCAATAACGATCAAGTGGTGACCGATGACGAAGTGAAAGCATTTCGCAACAGTATTCGGGAAAAATAAATGCTTTCGGCAATCCATGAAGATGAATCCATCGCTGCTAAACTCCGAGCCAATGTCCGAACGTAAGCCCACTCAAACGGCAACGGATCAGTGGGCTGATCAAAACGATCAACAGTTGCTTGAACACATTGGGCAAGGCAGTAAGGCCGCGATGAGCGAATTTATCACCCGGTATTACCAGCGCATAGTGGATTTTGCTTTTCGTCATATGAGCCGTAAAGCCGATGCCGAGGATGTTGCGCAGGAGGCATTCATCCGGGTATGGCGTAAAGCCCAGGACTGGCAAGACCGAGAGGTACCGCCGCGCAGCTGGTTGTATCGCATTACTTATAACTTGTGCATTGACGAGCTGCGTAAACGCAAACCGGAATCCGATGTGGACGAGCACTATGATTTGAGCGGTGACGATTCCCCCGAGGGCAATGTCTACCAACAGCAAAAAGACCGGTTGCTGGCCGCCGCGTTTCGCACGTTGTCCGAAGCGCAGCGCACCGCCATTACCTTGTGTAACTACCAAGGATTTTCCAATCGCGAAGCGGCCGGCGTTATGGATATCAGTGTGGACGCTTTGGAGTCGTTGCTCGCCCGTGGGCGCAACAAATTACGTAAACAATTGTGTGCCAGCAATTGAGAACCAAATATCAGAGAGAAAATTGAAGGAATAGCCATGCAAAGCAAAACGGCCAAATTGATCAACGAGGAACGGGTTATCGCCTTGCTGGAATGTTACGGCGCTGACTCCAACAACTGGCCTGAAGAGGAACGCGCGGTCGCCATCGCGCTTATCAACAGTTCCAGCGCATTGCAACAACGCCAAAGTGAAACCCGGCAGCTCGATGAGTTAATGGGAATGCATGAGGCGAGAGAATCTATGCACACGCGGGCGGATGCGGCAACCGTGGCCAACATCATTGGTGCACTGCCCGAGCAGCAGGCCAGCAACACCGTCAACTTGCACGCTCATAGGGCGGCTCACAAGCATAATAAGGCCGCAAATCGGCGCAGTGCATGGTGGAAATACGGGGCGGCCGCCGCAGCCGCCGTGGTGTTTTTGGCCGTCAGCGTGGTTATTCAGCAATCTTCCCGACCCTTGCAGCCATCGCAATCAACATCGTTGCGCATAGCCGCTGTTTCAGAAACTGCCTCTCAAGATGAAATGGACCAATGGTTGTGGCAGCAAGCGACTGGTTTGAGCGACGATGTGCCTGCCGATCTATCGCAGGACGATGCCGACCTTCCCATTACCTTTATGGCGATGGTGGAGCTGGATTTGCTGCCCAACGACGAGTAATACGCGGGTGAATTAAGCGAGCAATTCTTCCGGCGGCAATTCACATTTTAATTTCCGGCCCAAACGGGCTTCGATGGCGGGGATCTGAAACGACTCGGTCTCGCAGGCCAGATTGATGGCGATGCCTAATGAGCCTGCTCGCCCGGTGCGTCCGATTCTATGTACATAATCGTCCGGTTCCTCGGGCAGATTGTAATTAATCACATGGCTGATTTCTTCGATATGAATGCCGCGACCCACCACATCGGTGGCGACCAAAATGTTAATCTTGCCTTCTTTTAAGTCACTCATGGTGCGGGTGCGTTTTTGCTGGGTAATCTCTCCGGACAATAAGCCTACTTGGAAACCGGCTTTGCGGATTTTGTCGTACAAACGCTGAGTTTGGTCGCGGCGATTGGTGAATATAATCACCCGGGTTACTTCCGGGGAGCGCAATATGTTCAATAATACGCGGAATTTCTCTTCATTGGAGACCAGATACACTTTTTGCTCCACCGTCTCTGTGGCCACATGCTCGGGCTCGATTTCCACTGTGACTGGATCATGAGTCCATTGCGATGCCAGATTCAAGATATCGTGAGTAAACGTGGCGCTGAACAATTGGGTTTGGCGATAATCGGTGCCGGGGCAGGCGCGTACTATGCGTTTCACTTGCGGTATGAATCCCATGTCCAGCATGCGGTCGGCCTCGTCCAACACCAGCGATTCCAATACATCCAAATAAAGGTCTTTGCGGGTCATGAAATCGATCAGCCGTCCCGGTGTGGCCACTACGATGTCCACATACTGTTTTCGCATGTGTTTGAGTTGCTTGTGGTATTCCATACCGCCGAATAACGTGGCTACATGAAGATCCGTATATTTGCATAACGCTGTGGCGTCGTCGGCGATTTGCATCACCAACTCGCGCGTGGGAGCGATAATCAATGCCCTGGGGTCGCCATGATAGCGTTCTTCTTGAATGGGGTGGCGTAGCAAATCCTCAATGATGGTAATCAAAAAGGCGGCGGTCTTTCCGGTGCCGGTTTGGGCTTTACCGATAGCATCCATCCCCTTCAACGTGTGGGGTAAAATCTGCGCTTGAATGGGAGAACAGTATTTAAAACCCAGATCGTAAACGGCATGCATGATCACATCCGATAGACTAAGGTCATGAAAACGCAATTTGCCAGGTTCCTCGGGGACTTGGAATTCTGATATTTCCCACGGCTGGGGTGTGGGTTTGTCCTGCTTGGACGGTTTTCGCTTGGAATACCGTTTGCGCTTAGGTTTATCGGAAGTTTTTGGGGTGTTTGTTGAGTCGGTTTTCGCTTTGTTTAACTGCGTATTCAAAATCTGGCCTTCGTCCTGGAGGGTTGGTGATGAGATCGGATTATGGTTCTTTGGTTCAGTAAAATCCGCATCCGAGAATGTGCAACTATTTCATAAAATAAACTAATATGAAAAATGTGCTTTTAAGCTTGTTAAAATATAAAAATTCTCTAATTTTAGCATTAATGACGCCAATCGGCTTTATTAGTTTGACAATATATGAACAATTAGTGCGCATAAAAGCGTAAAATGATGGTTTGTAAGTGGTAGCCTCGTATTAAAATGACAAACGGTAGGATCAAGCCGATAAAGTTGGCTGGAAAGTGTTCAATTGAGCCAGGTGTTTTGATACACTGAAAATCAGTATTAGTAATATTATTATATAGAATAGAGATATAGGAACTTTTTGTTTTACTGAATCGTTAAAATAAGAAAAGTTCATCACTTAGAAGCTGTGTAAAACGGCAAATAAAAACTAAAACGGGGTTTCTGTGTGCATTTGGATTGGCTCAAAGACAGTCAGCCTATGTGCAGAAACATAAATAAAGCAAGATCCCATTACCAACGATTGTTAGCAAGTTAAAACAAGTTTGTACTAAGCGCCATTAGTCATTGATGCTGTTTGGCTTGTTTTCAATAATTAAAATGTGCAGTTATTTATGTTGATCAACTATTCCTTCCAGACAAAATTCGGCGGGTTCTCCCAAAAACAATCTTCGGTTCGCCGGCAAGTAGTCACAGTATTCAACCATCTTAAAACGGGTATCCAAAAAAGCTTATCCGACGGCTTGTTGCGTTCGGCCGTGGCGATTTATAAACAAAGTCCGCTGTTGGTGGGTGCGGTAGCCGGATTTTCAATTATATCTTTTATTTTTGTGGTCTTAATATTCGCGCTGACGGGAGGCAATGGCAGCAATTCGGACCAAAATAATATATTTCTACAAGCCGATGGCCAATTCACACCAGCCGAAATCAAATATCATCTCAATGTCATCGCCCTTGGTTTTATTGAAGACGATAACTGGAACAAACAAAGTATTGTTGATTTTGCCTACGGTTGGAATGCATTGGATTCTCTGGAGAAAAGCGAAATTCGACAAACCGTATGGTTTCAATTGTTGGAAAACACTTTGATGAATAAACTCAGCGCAGATGCCAACGGTAGCCGAGGTAGACTGCTGGCGGACTTGTCGGCTCAGTTAGGTATACCCCTTAGCGAAGGGAGCCCGGCTACGGCTCAGCAGGCTGAACCGGCTAAGAAAAATCAGCTAGCGACGGTAAAAGGCGATGCAGTCAAGGCCGAAGCGCCCCAAGCACAAGCGCCTAAAATCCAGGCAACCCAGACTCAAGCAGCCCAAACCAAAGCAGCCCAAACCAAAGTAGATCAAACTAAAAAAGCCCAAACCAAAGAAGCCCAAACAGAAACTCGACTGGCCGCCACACCTCAACGGCAGGAGGCTGATGCCACGGTTTTATCGCAAAAGTTGAATTCCAATACAAGCCGAGCGAATATCGTT
>JASFLF010000448.1:0-4200 GCA_050118235.1 Gammaproteobacteria bacterium
GCGCCAAGAAGCCTGGAAATGGCACAAAACCTTCGCGCCAACGCCAAATCGGATAATCTGCGCATTGGTAGTGAAGAAGGCCTGTGGGCAAAAGACGGTTTAACCATGGTAAATGCCCGCCAGTTGTTGCCCGGGGATCGCTTGGGACAGGTAAGTCTCTACCGTCTGGATGAACAATATCGTTTGTTGGAATTGATACAGGCGGAGTATGCCGCGTATCGAGAAGGTCAATGGGTTTTACACAACGTGGCCAGCAGTACGTTGTCCGGCGAACGCGTGCAAACTTCGCAACAACCAAGACTGCTATGGGAAACCTCCATAAGTCCTGATTTGATCAACGTTGTGTCTGTGCAGCCCGAAACATTGTCCGTCGTGGGACTGTATCAATATACGCAATATCTTCGTAAAAACGGCCTCAGTGAGGGGCGCTTCGAACAGACGCTGTGGTCGAAATTCACCACTCCCATCATCACCATGATAATGGTGTTGTTGTCCATACCTTTGGTATTTGGTTCGATGCGAACGGTGAGCATCAGCCAGCGGATTTTTGTCGGCGTGCTGATTGGCGTTGGATTTAATATTCTAAACCGCTTGGCTAATTACGCGGGCTTGGTCTACGATCTGAATATCGTGTTATACATGTTTTCGCCCATTGCGCTGGCGGCGATACTAACTTATTTTTTGTATAAACGCGTGTATTAGTTTCTCCAAGCGTTAAGGATTCCCGGCAGGTTTGAAGACTTGTCCTTGCGCCGTTGTCAAATCCAGCTGCGGCAATGGGTTTAAATCATTCGATTGCTGCACAGTGATATCGCCTTGTCCCACCCGAACGATGAGGCGCTCCAGGTTGTTCGCCACCAATTTCACTTTAACGACGCTATTAAGTTCCGAGTAGATTCCTTCGTGTTTAAGCTGATACGTTATTTGCGCCATAGGTTCGGTAACCTGTTCGGCAGAAGTTTGCACTTTGTTGGTGGGTAATCCAAAACCTCTGATGGTGGAGTGTATATCTAACCAAGCAAGGGGGGCTTTGATTTTGTTGGTAGTGTTTGTGTTGGTATTGGTTTTGACGTCATCCAGTTGGATTTCAACACTGGCTTTGTCGATGTTCAGAGTAACCACTTGCGGTGCTATGGGCATTTCCTTGCTGCTCACTTTATAGTGCAGGTTTTCATCCACGGGGAAGCCGAACAGTGAACCCACTAAAACACCGACCCCCACTACAATGTAACTCGCTATTTGCCATGCAGGGGTTTTGGTAAGATGTGTGGAATCCTCGTGCTGCGCAGCGGCACGGCGTTGCGGTACGCGCAAGATATAGTAAAAAACCATATACGCGGCAAACACACTAAAAAAACCGGACCACAGGACATCGGAGAGAAAATGCCCCCCTGCGGCCATTCTCCCGATTCCCATCAAGGTGCCGGCGGTTAAGGCTGTAACCAACATCGTTATGGCCAGCCGGGGTTTACGCCCACGTAATAGCAGCCAAAAAATGGCCAATGAAAATCCTACCGACGGATGGCCGGCTGGGAACGATTCGCCCTTACGGCTTTCTCCTATCATCAGTGGTGGGATGTGCTGCATATGACCGCCAAACTCAATGATTTGGTTGGGTCTGGGGCGACACCAGTGGTCTTTGAAGATGGCATTTACCAATAAGCCCGGCCCCAGTAAAATCGTTAACAACACACAACCTGCGGCAAGTTTGTATTGCACCAATTTACCTCGCAAACTGCTGTATATCAGGATAAACAGCGAGCCCAATACCAAAATGGCCGCCAATACCGGTACGCCGTGGTAGAAGAAACTCCATAACCAGAAGTCGCTTTGCGGCCAGAGGCTATCGGGATTTTCGGGATGATAAAATAATCCGGCTGCCTGTAAATCCAGGTCGCTGAACCAAAAAACTGAGGTAGCGATCGCCGCGACAACGGCTAAAATCAGTAATTCCTTGCGTGGGGATGATAATTCGGTCTGTGCAGATAGATTCATTTTGATACAACTATTACGTTAATGATAAAACAATCCAACGGTCTATTTATGATCGCGCGTCCGGATAACCTTTGAAGTTTTGCAAATAATACACCCGGTAGTCCAGAGAATAACTATCGTAAATGTTTTTGTGTATTTCAGTGAGTTCCTGGACGGATTCAAACGATTGGCGTATCAAAGGTAAATCACTTTTTTCAGTAACGTAAATGAAATCCTTGCCCAGTTTATCGTCCATCGTGGTGACTAATTCATAGTGATTTTCCAGCGCCCCATGCGGATTCCAAGCCACGGCATTTAACGGATGCGGCTTCACGTAATATATAAGCTCGGCCAAGGTATCGCGAGTGTCGGCCAACAATATCGCCGATGGATATTGCGCCAATATCCGCTCCACCGGTTTTGCTACCTCTCGCCACCCTTGTACTCGTTTGAAGGGGTCGGTTTTTGCTGTGAGTTTTATATCAAATGCGTTGGCGAAATCATGCCAATGGTACACGGTGACGGTCAGCAATAGATTGATGGCAATGGCGATTAACCATATTTTAATCCGCTGATGATTGATCAAATACGCGGCTACCAGGATACAACCACCCACGTACGTGGGTGTGGCCCAGTTGGCGTGGGCGCGGCCTAAAAATGCTTGCAGGCAAATTATTGCGATAAACGGTAAGGCGAAACAGATGAGAAAGCGGTAAGACTCGCTGTCCCATAGCGACTTGGCGCGACTGAAAATATACAGCATAAGAGGGAAAAAAATCAGGCCAAACACGCCAAGTTGGCCGCCAAGAAACGCACCCAGTTCGTCGAAATGTAGGGTTTTCTGGCCCAGTCTGGAAATTTCGGCGGTATGTTGGAAGGTGGGAAAACCGTGTTGGGCGTTCCAAATCAGGTTGGGGAGAAATACCACCACGGATACGACCATGGCAACGTATACGCCAGGACGCTTCAACAACTGCCGATACTGCGGGTGGAAGCCTAGGAAAAACAGCACCGACATGGGAAAGACGATCATATTGTATTTGCTCAACAGCCCCAGTCCGCCAGCTACGCCCGCCGCCACCCAATATACTATGTTGTCGGTGCGTAATGCTTTTAAAAACAACAACATGCTGGCGGCCCAGAAAAATAACAATACGACGTCTGTCGAGATTATAAGAGAGGACCAGGAAATGCCGGGCATGGTCAGGTAAGTGACGGCGGAAAAAAAACCGATACGGGCATTGAATAACATCCTGGCGATGGTAAAAATCAACAAGGCTGTCATTGGGTGCACAATCAAAGCCCCCGCTCTGACGCACAATTCACCGTCACCGCATACAGAAGTTGTCAGAGCGATCAATAAGGCGATCATGGGCGGTTTGGAATAGAAACCGAAATCCAGCGCCTGCGCCCACCCCCAATAATAAGCTTCGTCAAAAAATAAGGTAAAATCGGTGGTCGCCAACAACAGGGCACGATAAGCGGTTAATGCCACAATGACGATGGCCAATAGGGCCAGAAAGTGTTGGGTCGAACGAGCGTGGTAAGTGTCTTGCGAATTGTTCATTATCAGTTAGTATCTTACAAATTTATTGAGGGCGGGAAGTCAAAGGATATAATAGATCGCTTGTATGTGCGCCGCACGAAACGCGCATTTTAAAAGCTCCGTTTTAGGTTTCGCAACCAAAAACGAAAAAAAATGTCAAAATTGCGTCGGGCTATATAAAAATACACAAATAATCAACTAAAAATTCACTAAAGAAGTGATCGAACATGCCATTATCTGCGAAAAATTCTAAACCTAATCAATCAGGCGGTTACAAAATCGCGAACACAATGGTTATCACGATTTCCTATCGCAATAGATTCTTAGCGTTTGTTTCTCTAAAAAAGCATTTGCTGTTTGGGTGCTGCTTGAGTTTGATGGCGAGCGCATTTCATGCCAATGCCAGTCAGTTTGATCCGGAGAACATCCATTGGTCGGAATTGACATTTAGTGCCTCGGTGCTGTTTTTTACGGTAGACGCTGAAATCAAGTTCAAAAAGCTTTCCGCCGCCCAGGCCGCTTCCGATTTGATCAAACCCAATCCCGGGGACTCTGAAGCGGTCATGCCGCAACACGATCACGTTTATTTTTTAAGCAGCTATACCTCTAATTTTGGACGCCATTCCAATTTAGAGTTTTGGTTCGAACGCGACTTGACGGCCTTACAACGCACCCAAACC
>JASFLF010000449.1:0-4198 GCA_050118235.1 Gammaproteobacteria bacterium
CGGTAATCGTTAACCTGGACGGCTTCTATCTGTCGTTTACCCGCGAGCCGGTGGAGATTCCCGTAGCGCAAGCCGCCGCGAACTTTGTCGGCGACTATGATGCCGAAAATATCCGCTTTCAGGCCACAGCCCCTTCCAGTCAGGCGGTGGCCGTCATCGGCGGCGGACCTTATTCGTATTTTCGCTATGAAACGCACTTAGCGGCACTAAACGCACTACCTGTCTACGAGAACCTGGTCGAAGAGTTTAACAGTACCTTTGGCCGTGACTATAGCGTGTTGGAGACTTATCGCAGCGAAGGCGCCGACTATGCATTTGTGATGATGGGTTGCTTCGCCACCAAAGCTAAAGAAGCAGTGGACCGGTTGCGCGACGCCGGTATATCCATCGGCCTGGTCAGGCCAAGACTGTTGCGGCCGTTTCCCGATACACATTTTCGTAAAGCCCTAGCCGGCAAAAAAGCCGTGGCGGTGATCGACCAGAACCTGTCCATGGGTAAAGGCGGTGTACTGCATAGCGAACTTGCTTCTGTATTGTATGGCGCCGACAATGCACCGCCTGTTTTAGCCAGCTTTATCGGCGGCTTGGGCGGCCGCGATATCAGCGCCGAAGAGTTTTATGAAATCGCCAACATCTTGCAACAAGCAGCCAAAGACAAGCAAACACCACCACCGCAGCTACTCTACAACGAAGCCGAACTGCGCGAAGTGCGCAAACTGCAAGCCATTGCCCATGTAGAACGCCAGGAGTTGAGTAAACAGCCATGAGCGAACAAACAACCATGACCGAACACGTCATCAAACGCATGAAAGACCTGCCTTCCACTCATCTGTTGGGCACCGGTACCCCCATGTGCTCCGGCTGCGGCGGACTGGAAGCGCTACACCAAATATACGACATTCTGGGTGAAAACACCGTGTTCACCAATGCGGCGGGCTGCATGACGTTGTTGTCCGTCTACCCATTTACCCCGTTTCGAGGCTCATGGTTGTACACTGCCATGGCCTCCGCGCCTGCCGGCGCCCAAGGCATACGCGACGCCTTGGATATTCTGCTGGCCAAACAACGTCTCAAACCCGAAGAAGACTTGCAAGTCGTGACTTTAACCGGCGATGGCTCAGCCTACGGTATGGGACTGTCCGCCACCTCCGGCGCCATCGACCGCAACCTGGACTTCCTCTATATCTGCTACGACAACGAAGGCTACGGCAACACCGGTCAACAATATTCCGGCGCCACGCCCCACGCGGCGCGAACCTCCACCAGCAAAGGATCACACGGTTTTCCGGGTTACAAAAAAGACTTGTTCGCCATCTGGGCGGCCAACAAACCCGTGTATGTAGCCACCGTCGCCGGCGCCGAACCCCTGGACTTGGCTAAAAAAATCGAAACCGCCAAACAACTCAAAGGCCCGCGACTGATTATCGCCTTGGCGCCCTGCCCCACCGGCTGGGATTATGACCCGCAATACTCCGCCGACATCGGCAAACTGGCGGTGAGCACGGGAGTGTGGCCGCTAAAGGAATACCGAGACGGAAAGATCACCCACAGCAAGATTCCTCATCCACGCAAACCGGTGGAGGAATATTTAAAAACACAAGGACGGTTTAAACATTTATTTGAACCTCAGCGCGACGAAGCATTGATTAATGAGATACAAGCGAGAGTGGATGGTTATTGGCAGCGAGTTAGTGGTTAGTGGTTAGTGGTTAGTGGTTAGTGGTTAGTGGTTAGTGGTTAGTGGTTAGTGGTTAGTGGTTAGTGGTTAGTGGTTAGTGGTTAGTGGTTAGTGGTTAGTGGTTAGTGGTTCGAGGTTCAAGGCTAAAGGTTCGAGGTTTGCGATGTGGCGTGCCATGGGAGCGGAGCTCAGCGCCGCGATTTACGCGGTTTGCTTGACCACGACAATTCACGCCCCAGAGGTGCGCTCCTATGGCAATCCTGCCATGGTCGACGAAACACAGTCTGTGCTTGACTATCTCCCGGCATGAATTCCCACCAGGGACCCCACAGCGTTACGCATAGATCAAGCACTTTCTTTGACAATGTGCGATGAGCGGAAATATTTTGATTATGTATAACGATGTGAGTAAGACCGTGGAAAAGAGAGGGCGAAATCAGATATATTTACAATGCCCTACAGAGGAGCATGACAACGGGTGACATCCATCACAAAATAAGAAGCGAACATGAAAACCACACCCAAAAGCTACTTCCATCGCGGTGGTGAAGATCCGCTGATCGGCCTTACCATACCCGAACACTTCGCCACTATTGTAGACAAATACCCTAATCAACAAGCCGTCGCCTCCGTACCCCAGGACGAGTCGCTGACATACAAGGAATTCTCCACCAAGGTCGACCATCTCGCCCGTGGCTTGTTAGGGCTGGGATTCCACAAAGGCGACCGTATCGGCGTATGGTCTACCAACAACATTGAATGGCTGCTGATTCAAATGGCTACCGCCCGTATCGGCGCGGTGTTAGTGAATATCAATCCGGCATACCGCCCCAAGGAACTGGAGTATGCTTTAAAAAAATCCGAAGTCCAGGGATTGTTTTTGATTCCGTCGTTTCGCAAGAGCGATTACATTTCCATATTGGTCGAAGACGTGCCGGAACTCAAAGACTCCTTTCCCAGCGAACTCAGCAGCACAGAATACCCCCATTTACGCCGGGTGGTAGTTTATGAACCTTCGGTCATCGAACACACCTTACGACCGTATTCCGGTTTTACCACCTGGCAAGAAGCACTGGCAGCCGCCGAGTTCGTTTCACAGGAACAACTGGAAGAAGTCACCGCTTCTTTGGACCGGGACGATCCCATTAACATTCAATACACCTCCGGCACTACCGGCTTTCCCAAAGCGGTGGTACTCACCCACCACAATATACTGAACAATGCGTATTTCACTGCCCAAGCCATGCATTTTACCGAACGCGACCGTTTGTGCATCTCCGTGCCGTTCTACCATTGCTTTGGCATGGTGTTATCCAACTTATTGTGTTTCAGTGTCGGCGCCTGCGCGGTGATTCCCAGCGAACATTTCGAAGCGGGCGATATATTGAAAGCCGTACAAAAAGAAAAATGCACCGCCATTCACGGCGTGCCCACCATGTTCATCGGCGAACTGGAACATCCCGACTTCAAAACGTTTGACAAGAGCAGCTTGCGCACCGGCATTATGGCCGGCGCGCCCTGTCCGCCGGCGCTCATGCAACGGGTCATCGAAGATCTGCATTGCAAAGAAATCTTAATCGGCTACGGTCAAACCGAGGCATCGCCGTTAACCCACTTGACCTTACGAGAAGATTCGTTCGAGCGGCGCACTGAAAGCGTTGGCCACAACCTGCCGCATCAGGAGGTCAAAATCGTAGATACTGAAACAGGCGCCACAGTTGCACTTGGCAAAGTGGGTGAAGTTTGCTTTCGCGGCTATCATGTCATGCGTGGTTACTATGGCGATGAAGAGGCTACCCACAAAGCCATAGACGCCGGCGGCTGGCTGCATTCCGGCGATTTGGGCATAATGGATAAAGACGGTTACGTACAAATCACCGGCCGGCTAAAAGACATGATCATCCGGGGCGGTGAAAACATCTATCCCCGGGAAATCGAAGACTTCCTGTTCACCCATCCGAAAATATCCGAAGTCGCGGTATTTGGCATACCCGACGAGTACTACGGCGAAGAAATCATGGCCTGGGTTCAATTGCATCAAGGCGAGTCCCTCACCGAACAGGAAGTGCGCGACTTCTGCAAAGACCAAATCGCCCATTTTAAAATCCCCAAACACATCTGGTTCGTGGACGAATTCCCCATGACAGTGACCGGTAAACTGCAAAAATTCCGCATGCGGGAAATGGCCTTGGAAAAGCTACGTACTACCGAATCTTGACCAGCGTACTGTCACCCGTACGAGCGCACCTACGGGGCGCAACCAGCAGCGGCTACGCCGCCGATTGCGACGCACAGTGCCTTCCTTACTTGAAATCAATAGTAGTTGTGACAAACACTGCAGCTAATTCCCTCTTCACCAACATGCTTGTCATGCAGGCCAGTAAAGAATTCTGTTGACGACCACTCTTCGGTTTCTTTCCCATGACATCCCGAGGCGCAATTCTGTGCCAGCGCTGGATTACGTTGCGGCAACGGCGTGTACCCCAAAGCCGCAAAATCCATGCGGCTGCCCCGTCCATG
>JASFLF010000450.1:0-4187 GCA_050118235.1 Gammaproteobacteria bacterium
ACCGCATTAATTATTCCGCTGTCGTCTTGTCGGAGGTAGGAGCTGGTTCCGGCTCAACTTTTCCAGTTTCCTCCCGTTTTTCAACGGTTACTTCAGACAGCGCTGTTTGTTGATACAACGTATACAAAATCCGCGCGGCCTTGTGAATTTGCCGCACGATCTGGCGTACGTTGCTGATTTGTTCTAGCAAACGGTTTGTGTCGCCTACTTGGACTTGTTGTTCTGCGCCCGCCGCCAACAACTCGTGTTTAAGCTGGTTGTAGTTATTTTTTATAAGTTGGATGATTTCCTTGCTTTGCTCAATACTATAAGCCTCTCCCAAGGGATCTGATTGCTTTATCAATTTACACGCGTTGTCGAGGTAAACTTGTATTTGTTCGTGCAGCGCAGTGTCTTTTATACGCGTAGTTAGCCCGTGAACGGAGGTCGAATGGGTAGCAAGCGCGGCGATTTCGTTGTAATAGCGCGATACTTCCAATACTCCGGAAATCACCGCAACGTTGTCTGCGGATAAGTTTCCTTTCTGTATCTTCGCGATAAATTCACCACAGAATTGGGTTAGATTGTTGATGGCGGATTTGCTTTTCAGCGTCTCATTGATGGCGTGGGCGTCTCCGGTGAGCGCATCCAGTGCGGACTTCCGGGCCATCGAGCCAATTCGTAAGTGTTCCAACACCAGCGCGTTTAACGATAAGCCAGGTGTGGTGGTTAAGGTTTTATCCACATATTGGGGTTTACTTTGATCTTCTTCGGCGGTGCAAAACCGCCGTTCCAAAAAAGACGCTAAGCGCGACGACAGCGGCAACATGATGACAATCCCAAGCACGTTAAACAGCGTGTGAAACAACGCCAGACTGACCGCGGGAACCTGGCTTAATCCCAATAGTTGATTGCTAATCGCGATAAACCACAACATGGCCGGCATGATGATTAAAGCGACGATTCCGGTGCCGACATTAAAAGCCACATGGGCGGCGGCAACGCGTTTGGCATTGGGTGTGGCTCCGATGGTGGCGAACAAGGCGGTGGAAGTGGTGCCCACATTCGCGCCGATTACCATGGCGGCGGCGCTGGGCAAGGTAAGCACGCCGCCGGTGGCGGCGGTCAAGGTAATGGCAATGGCAGCGCTGGAGGATTGGGTCAGAATGGTGAGGATAAAGCCGACTCCCAGAAATATAAAAACCTCTAGAATCCCTCCTCTTGACCATTGCTGTAGATCGACGGTGGTCGATAAGCTTTCAAACGCTGTTTTTAGCACATCCACCGCGATGAAAAACAATCCAAATCCGGTTAACGCTTCACCAATGGCGGCGCGACGCGTACCTGCCGCCGTCAATTGCAACAACATTCCGATGCCGATTAAGGGCAGCGCAATGGTTTCCACTTTCCATTGAAAACCCACGGCGGCGACCAGCCAGCCTGTCATGGTGGTACCCACATTGGCACCGTACACGACCCCCAAGGCTTGATATAGATTCATTAAGCCGGCGTTGACAAATCCTATGGTGGCTGCAGTGACTGCGCTGGAGGATTGCACTAACGCTGTAATCATAATACCCGAGGCCAGACCGTGTGCCGGTGTGCGTGTCCAGCGCCCCAGAATATCTTTTAACGCCTCGCCTCCGGCCAATTTCAGCCCGTCCGTCATTAATTTTACCGCCAGTAAAAACAAGCCCAGACCACCGGCAAATTGCCCGCTAATTAGCAGTATTTTCATAACTTCCGGAATTGATCTCTCAAGTTAACTACGACGTTTACTATTTAGCAAAAAAAACCGTAGCCGCAATTGTTATGGATCAAATGATCCCATCTTCCCGCAGGTGTGAATAATAAATCCGATTGGTATAGACTGTGAATAATCGCTTGTCTTACACGGTATTTGGCGGGCAATTCCTTAACTGATACGTGACAAGGGCTGTTGATGAGTCGCTGAGGCATGTATTTGTGTGTTTTAATCAATTAAAGCGAGCACGATGGCCTTTAATTGGCTATATTAAAAGACTAAATAAACCCGATTTGTTGCGACATTTGTTGTTACATTCAAAATTAATTTATATTATATGCAGCATTACTACCATTCGTCTTATAAATCATCCGCGGAATCGCTAAGCAATAACAACATCCGCATTAACAAATAACGGTCTTGAGGAGATATCAATGCACGGGCTCGAGAAAGGCGTTAATACAGTAGCAAACGAAGAAACAAACAAAAAAGCCAGAGAGCACACCATCGAGTTGCTCAATGGCGTCATATCAGACATTAAATCCGGCGTTAGCGTGTGGAAAGGGTATTTGAAAAAAGCCGGGGATTCGAAAGAAAAGGGCGCGTTTGGCGGTTGGGCGAATTTCCAAATCGAACGTAAACTGTTTGAATTGGATCTGGCTGCACGAGATAAAGCTCGTGATGCCTCCCGGGGAGCCTCCAGTCTGGATGATCCTTTAGTGGAGTTGGCCTACACCAAATTGCACGACGATCAAACGGCGGCGGATGCCGCCAATGCGGCCATCGCGGCCATGGAAGACCGGGTGAAAGCCATTAAAGGTCTCATTAAGAAGATAGAAACCACGGTACCGAAAAAGCCTGCTGTTAAAAAAGCGGCCACGCCGAAAGCCGCTGTGAAGAAAAAACCCGCGAAGAAAGCACCCGCTGCGAAGAAAGCGGCACCCAAGAAAAAAGCCGCGAAAAAGGCCGCGGCCAAGAAAAAAGCGGCCAAAAAAGCGGCGCCTAAGAAAAAAGCGGCTAAAAAAGCGGCGCCCAAGAAAAAAGCTTTGAAAAAAGCCGTGAAAAAGTCAGTAGCACCAAAAAAGAAAGTAGCCGCAAAGAAAAAAGCGGTTAGTAAAAAGAAAGCCGCTGCGAAAAAAGCCGCACCAAAAAGCAAAGCAGCCAAGAAAAAGGTTGTCAGCAAAAAGAAAGCGGCGGTGAAAAAAGCGGCACCTAAGAAAGCAACCCCGAAGAAAAAAGCAGCTAAGAAAAAAGCGGCTAAGAAAAAAGTTGCGAAAAAGAAATAGTTCCTCGCGTCATAAGGTGTGAGCAAAAAGCCTGGGCCGATCAAGCTCAGGCTTTTTTATGGGCCGTATTGGTACACTACAAAAGAGTGTAGGAGGAGCGAGGTTGCCACCGCGACCAGCGGTGTCGCCACCGCCAGTTGTGCGCCCTTTAGTTAAAAATAGGCACGCTTCTACGGGTACAACTTTTCCCACACATGTTCGGCAAAACCAACCCCGACTTCATCGTAATAGTTATACGCCACATTCGCTCCCGCCTTAACAATCGCCTCAACATGCTCGGGATACACGCCGGTGGCGCTGATAAAGCCCTCGTAACCGGCTTGACGCAATTGCTTCACTGCGATGGTATTGGCTTCCAAGTCGGGCATGGCGAGCAAGACGGCGGTGATGTTTTGTACATGCAGGTTATGCCAAAGCCCCGGGTCTTCGGCGTCGGCGTATAATACCCGGCGGCCGGCTTTTAGATGTCTTTCCACTTGCGCCGGGTCGGAGTCTAAACCCACACAGCGTAAATCGCGGTTGCTCAGAAAGGTGTACGCCCCGGTTCCCACACGCCCCATGCCCACAATGAGTAACTGAGCGCTGCCCAAATGGATGGGTTCGTCGTCCGGATGGCGGCGTTTGCTTTCCACGCGTGTGAGATGGTGTTCAAATCGCCCATATAAACTGTGTGCCACCCGGTTCAATGGTGCCGCGAATATAAACGACAACGCCACGGCAAAGGCCATCGCCACCAACCACTCTGTTGAAAACCACGCATTTTGCACACCGAGTTGCGCGATGATTAACCCAAACTCACTGTAGGTGGTTAAGCTCAGCGCCGCAAGGAAGGCGGTGCGGGCGCGCAACCGGAACAGCAGCAACACTAAAAAATATAACAGGCTTTTTATGGGCAGCAACACCACCAGCCCAAGGGCGTATATCAGCGAGTTTGCATTGGGCAGTCCCGACATGCCGATTTGCAGGAAAAATCCCACTAGGAAAACTTCTTTAAGACTCCATAACGCATGCGACAATTCTGATGCGCGGCGATGATCCGCCAATAAGATACCCAACAATAAGGCGCCGAGCTCCGAACTCAGGCCCAATGATTCGAATCCAAGTCCTCCCACATCCAATGCTAAAACCAGTCCGAACAACACCAATAGTTCGTCATGACCGCTCCACTCGAGCAATCG
>JASFLF010000451.1:0-4184 GCA_050118235.1 Gammaproteobacteria bacterium
GCCAATAGGGCCTTCACGAAGTTCTTTTAAGGTTCGTGCATCTTTGTAAATTTTGTCTAACATGGTGTGATCTCCTCTGAAAGGTATAAATCACAACAATAAGATTATGCCGAGTATGCGCAAATAAGGGCTGGGATATTGTTATTTACAATCAGCGAGTTAAAAGAGGTGTGATAAATCAACTCGGCATAATCAAGCACTCGGCATAATCACCATTCGTTCGCAACCTACATGCTGGATGCGGGCTTTGATATCCGAACCATCCAAAAATTCATGGGGCATAAGAACGTGCAAACCGCAATGGTCTATACACATGTGCAAAATATAATGTAACACGGCGATCTGAGTCAGTTGGATTATTAGTTCAAAGTAGTGGTTGGTGCTGTCCTTACATAGGGCGGTACCAACATACCCGTTTAATAAACGTAGTATCTTGTAGCGTCTGCGTTGGAGATATATTCTCGAATGACCGATTTGAGGTTAAAGTGCATAAATGCATTGGGGCCAATAAATACTTACTCAGTAGCACACGCCGATCTTGGAAAATTCTACGCTTCAGCTTCTGTTTCGAAGCTGCCAACTTGCGCTATGTTCACAACATGGGCACTACACCTATTCGACTTCTAGACACACAAGTCAGTAATCATTGAATCATTTTGCAGAAACATCTAACATTTTAGAACCTATTTAGGCTTGATATTGTGTTTGCAGATACTAAAAAGTTTGATAAACTCGACTTCAGTACTGTAGGGTGCAACTGGGTCCGCGGAAAGGGGATGATCCCCACCTGCAATCAAACACAATTTTGATCCTTCTTTCCACCTGTATCGCGGCCAACAGGAATGACGAAAGGAGGATTTCCATGAAATCTTTACCGAAAGATCCGAATCTCGAATTCCTAAAAAAGGAAGCTAAAGCTTTGCGTGCGCTCCACCGGCAAGGCGATAGTGCTTGTTGTGAACGTCTGCGTGACAACGATACCGCTTACAAAAACCAAACCGATACGGAGATTTTGGCCGCCCGATTTTCGATAAACGATGCACAGCGCATCGTTGCACGGGAATATGGTTACAGCAGCTGGGCAACGCTCAAGCAATACATCGAGTCAATCAATTTACCTCTGTATAACAAAGTCACTGACAGGCAGGGTTATCACCGCACGATTACTGACTCGTATGATGAGCGCAGTAAAAACTATGACAACAGTCAGTGGCACAGGGGGATCGCGATTAAAGCCGTTGATTACTGTCCACCTGGACCCGGCGATCATGTGCTTGATGTGGCAACCGGCACCGGTTCAATCGCTTTTTATTCCGCCGAGCTGGTTGGTCCGACTGGGCATGTGATTGGTGTTGATATTTCCCGAGGCATGCTCGACAAATGCAATGAAAAACTTGCCGCAACAGGTCTCAATAACCTGGAGTTTATGTATGCGGATGGAGAAAACCTGGACTTTCCGCCTAACAGCTTTGACCGTATTTACTGTACCTCGGCCATTTTCTGGATGAGTAACCTACAAGCCACGCTCCGGCACTGGTTTGAACTGTTGAAACCGGATGGGCATGTTGGTTTCAATGCCACACCATCCAATTCATTCTTCTGGGGCGATGGTGCACGCCGGGCGCTGGCAAAGCATGGTATCGAATATATCTGCAATATTCCGGCAGGCGATCGTGATAATGCCCACGACATGCTTGAGATGGCAGGTTATGAGAATTTTCGCTTTTACGAGGAGAAAGACGGACAGTATCTCAAGGTGGGTGACGACATCGGTCCGTTTCTGACTTTGGAAGGTTATGCGCCGGGACAGTATCCGCACCCGCTGGAAGGCGTGCCGGAAGAAATATTAAAACAGGTCCAACAGGATTACGAGGTCGAGGTGCGCAAACGCGCCACTGACAGAGGTGCATGGCACGATACGACGCAGTACTATATCTATGGCCAGAAACCCGGTAACTAAGCTTACGTAAATTACAAGGGGCGGAAACGAAAACCGGGGTCACGAAAACCGGGGTCAGATCAGAATGGCACTTAATTAAGCCCACTGTAGGGCGGGTTAGCTTTTTTTGCGTAACCCGCCATGGAGTTTTGGTGGATTATGGCGCAAAAAAACACGCCTAATCCACCTTACATCACGCGTTGTTTGCTTAACTAAGTGCCATTCGGGTCAGATCACAGTTTTTGCTAATATACCCTCATTGGGATAATCTTAATGTCTTACCGATTAAATTTTTGCCAGTCGCGCTAGGAGGTAAAGATGGCGCGTAACCCCCGTATTGCTGTTCCCGGAGTTCCCCAGCACGTGATACAACGCGGCAACAACCGCGAACCCAGCTTCTTTACCGAAATGGACTATCGGTGTTATCTGGATGTACTTCACGAAATGGCCGGTCGCAACCAATGCCATGTCCATGCTTATGTACTAATGACCAACCATGTACATTTATTGGTGACTCCATTTGCAGATCACAGCATCTCCTACATAATGCAGGGCTTGGGCAGAAAGTATGTCCGTTATATCAATCACAGAAATAAACGTTCCGGCACTTTATGGGAAGGGGCGCTTCAAGGCCAGCCTGGTGGACTCCGACGCTTACTTACTAACCTGCATGCGTTACATTGAAATGAACCCGGTCCGGGCTAATATGGTGAATCACCCTGGTGAGTACAGTTGGAGTAGCTACCACGCTAACGTCCAAACAAATCCGATATGGTGATAATCCCGCACCCACTATATGAAAAACTAGACAGCACAAAGGCTGCGCAACAGCATGCCTATCGTGAACTATTTTGCTGCCATCTGGATCACACCACCTTGCATGATATTCGCGAGGCATTGAATCAGGAGTTGGTATTGGGCAGAGATGACTTTAAGGAAATAATCTAACAGATGACACAAGGGCAAACACGCCTCGGCCTTCCCGGGAGACCGCGGGTAGAGGAAGAAGCAGCCTCGTACTACATTTACCAATGTTTAAAGCGTATTTAGTAGATACTGTGATCTGATCCTGTTTTATCTTTTTTTTCATCGTTTCACCATAATTCCGAGAAAATGTATCAAGTACTATGGTCTAGTTGTTAGGTGGTTATCCATCTCGGGCGTCAATACATCAATCAATGACATTAAACCTGCGCCACATCAATGAAATCTGCCTAAATTCATTTATCATTTTAAACCGCTCAAACTAAACACTACTGACGTATTTTAGCAAGAAGCCAACGCGTCTAGTATAAACCGATGCGTTTTTGTTATTAATAAAATCGATTCGATATGGCGCAGGCCATGTGCTCAGATGACAGGATTAACATAGCCCAGCCCAAAAGTGGGCGATTGTTTTTATTGACCGGCATTTCAATCTACGTGCTAGTCAGGGGCAACACTTTAACCTGCCTGCCTGTAGTCCTTGTGGGGCACCGAAACTTTCCTTTCTTTGGTAATCATTCGCTACAATCACAACTCACCTTTCCGAACCCGGCAGGGTTTATTTTGCTAGCCGCTGTATTGCTGCATCGTGTCCTCTACGCTATCAGGGTATCTAATGATCAACATCCTGGAAGCACGACGTGTTTTGCGCAAATCGAATTCATTACAATTCATTGCCATAAAATGAATAGGAGTCCCTCATGAAAGCGAAGCCGGTGTTCCGCCTACATCTTAGATGGATGGGTTTCATATTAATCCTACTGATGGGTGTGTTGAGTATTATTGGGTCCAGTGGGGGTGGCGGCTCTGGGGCGGCACCTACACAACAAGAAGGCAGCAGCAATTGGGATGAAATGGAGTGGGATAAGGATAAGTGGTCTTAGTTCAATGAGAAAATTGCGGAGTTCAGTCATGAAAACCTTATATAGTTTATTGGCAACAATGTTATCAATCGCATTGACTATACCACTAGCCATTGCGGGTGAGGTAACCATACCTAATACCTTTTCGAGTGGCACCACGGCCAGGGCGGCGGAGGTCAATGACAACTTTACCGCGGTAAAAACCGAGGTGGATGACAATAATTTGCGTATTGAAGCCGTCGAGACTCAAACACAGCACATAGAGACAGGGTGTCGCGCTGGAGAGGCGATTGCCAAAATTGCAACGGATGGAACAATCACGTGTGAGGCAGACACGGATACCACATACTCAGCCGGAACCGGCCTGAATTTGACAGGCACACAGTTCACGATAGAAG
>JASFLF010000452.1:0-4178 GCA_050118235.1 Gammaproteobacteria bacterium
CGGCGGAAAAAGGCCGTTCGCCGGTTAACAATTGATATAGGATGACACCAACGGAAAACAAATCCGAGCGCCCGTCGACGATGGTGCCTTGAATTTGTTCCGGTGACATATATTGTGGCGTGCCCAGCACATCGCCCACACGGGTTTTCATGGTGATTTCGGGATCTTCGAAATGCGCGATGCCAAAATCGGTGATTTTTACCTTGAAGTTTGACGACGTGATAATGATGTTGCTGGGTTTTATGTCGCGGTGAATAATGCCCCGGCTATGCGCATAATCCAAAGCCATGCCCAGTTGCATGCCGATGGTAACAATTTCATCAAAGGAAAATTTTCGCCCCGATCTGATTAACTCACTGAGGGGAATGCCTTTTAAATGCTCCATTACAATGAACGGCCGCTTATCGAATTCATCGATATCGTAAATGGCAACAATACTGGAGTGCGAAAGACTGCCCACGGCTTTGGCTTCACGGAAAAAACGCTGCAAATATTCGTTATTTTCCTGGCGGTCTTCGCGGAGAATTTTGATTGCTAACGTTCGATCCGTATGCGGATCATAGGCTTCATAAACATCGGCCATGGAGCCTTTGCCCAGGTGGGAGCGAATTTGGTAGCGTTTAATCTCCTTGAGCATTTTCTACGGTTTTCTATGGTTATAGTGTTGATTGAGCCTTAGCTAATTTCTTCACACATTGATTCACAGCCTTAAATGCGAATAGAAAATAAACTATAAGAATATTCCTACATTGACAATATCATATTGAGATCTTGGAAGGCGGGTTGTGATCCATCTCACCTGTATGGATCCTTTACCGAATAGCGGATGTTGCCCCCTCACTAGTCATCGTTAGAAAAACGATCACGCCCCTCTGTCCCCCATTATGAAACTTTTTGTTATAAATCAAAATAGATAGTTATCAATTAATTACAAATTGATCATTTAATGATCGCATTATGGCGCCGGACATGATCATAAATCAACTCTTAACAAAAGATATTTGCAATTTTATGAATCGTGCAATAGCGAGCCATTGTTAATGCATGTGTAGTTTTAACACCTACGTAACATGGGTTCTAACTACGTAGAAAAGTGCCATTAAGTATTTGATGTTGTTAATCTGTAAAAATTATCCGCAGTTATTATGAAACGACCGGCCTTAAAAAAACAAGGTCGAGCCGTAAAGCAATTACTTAAGGAACCTCTTCTGAATAAGTCATGACCGGCTTCCATGAGTTTAAAATTGCCAACTACTTCGTTGCGAAACTTGTCAATATTCCCGATATTAACTGCGTTTCGCGCCTCGGCAACTGTTCCCGACGTCACCTAATGTGCCTACTTTTGGTGCTCTACCTTCTCCATCCATGGAGTCGTCGTATTTGACAATTTTAATTCTCATGGCCTGCTCGCCCAGACTTATTCAGAGGTTCCTTAAGCTCTTTCGCCAATACCGCCCCCAAAAATTTTTCATTTTCACCTTGATAAATACGGATGGCGTTTATATACTGTTTTTAAAACCACTGCTTAAATAAACAGTATGAAAGCGCTAACCCAACGACAAATACAAGTTCTTGAGTTCATTGAAAAAGTCATGGAAGAACAGGGCATGCCGCCCACGGTGGCGGAAATCACTTCCGGTTTGGGATTGAGCTCCACCAACGGCGTGCGTGGTCATTTGCAAGCATTGGCGCGCAAAGGCGCCATCGAATTGATCCCCAACGCCTCTCGCGGCATACGCCTATTGCACGATGAGTCGGAAGGCTTGCCCATTGTGGGTCGGGTGGCTGCGGGCAATCCCATTTTAGCCGCGGAAAATATCGAGGATTATTGTGCGGTGGATGCCACTGTATTCAAACCGCGGGCCCATTATTTTCTGCGCGTGCACGGCATGAGTATGTGCGATGTGGGGATTCTCGATGGTGATTTATTGGCGGTACACCGTAGTCCTACGGCAGAGAACGGCCAGATTGTGGTGGCGCGTATTGATGAAGAGGTGACCGTGAAACGGTTGCGCAAAAAAGGGCACTTCGCTTATTTGCAGGCGGAAAACCCCGACTTTGCCACCATTAAAGTGGATTTGCGCAAACAGCCTTTGGCGATTGAAGGCATCGCCGTGGGTGTATTGCGTCATATGTAGTTAGTTATAAATAGTAGTTATAAAAACGAGCCAGGACGGCAACTTTCCTTACGCTGCAAACTTTAGCCGCAAAACAATAACAAGCCCTCATTAAAGAGGGCGGGGCGGGAATCTCCCCCGCTCATTCCCACGGTCTGCGTGGGAATGCATACCACGCTATAACTCTTACGAGTTGTTAGCCGATGATGATGTATTCCCTTCGCAGAGCATAAAAAAACGAAAACATTGCAACGATAAAACGACAAACGATTACGGTAAAAAAATCATGAACGAACAAGTGGAAAAGCTATTACAGAACAACCCCGCCATCTGGCGTATGGGAGATTTCGAGCGCTATGCTACATCTGGTCTCGCCACGGGTTATCCCCAATTGGACAGGATATTACCCGAGCGCGGCTGGCCGCAGAATGCCTTGGTCGAGGTCATTACACCGCAATGGGGTATAGGTGAACTCAAGCTGCTATTGCCGTTGATGAAATCCGTAACGGAGCAAAAGCGTTATTTGCTATGGGTCGCGCCGCCTTATATTCCCTATGCGCCTGCTTTGGCGGAAGCCGGTGTGGATATCGACTATGTTATTGTCATTAAGCCGGAGATTTCCTGCAAAGACGCTTTGTGGAGTATGGAGAAGGCTTTGCAAAGCCAGGCCTGTGGTTTGGTGCTGGCCTGGCTTAATT
Source organism: Gammaproteobacteria bacterium (assembly GCA_050118235.1). GTDB lineage: Bacteria > Pseudomonadota > Gammaproteobacteria > SZUA-152 > SZUA-152 > JAJDNG01. The sequence continues at coordinate 2,816 of JASFLF010000452.1, forward strand.
GGTTACCCAATGGCATGGTTAGGCGTATACAGTTGGCGGCTGAAAGCGGCAACAGCCTGGGTGTTTTGTTCCGGCAGTTTAACCACAAAAACTCACCCGCGGCATTGCGCCTGCAACTGAACCCCTCCCCTGGTGGTGTGCACCTGCGGGTGTTAAAAGCCCGGGGAACACACCGTTATCGCAGCATTCGTCTCGATTTTCCTTGTCATTAGGTTTGTGATGGATTGCGGTTATGGTCAAGCCGACAGCCGTATTGCCTCTGCGTTTCGCGTCCTTGGAGGAGGCCCACCAACTTTCTGGGTTGCAGAACACTTCACAGCAGCACATTTTTCCGTTGTGGCTGGCTATAGTGTTTCCCCAGCTGTTATTGGAAGTTTTTACCAGCGCTCTGCCGGATCAAGCGGCGATTGTCGTTCAGGAAGTTAAAGGCCAGCCTTTGGTGTATGCGGCCACGGCGGCGGCGGAGCACTGCGGTATTAATGCCGGCATGGCCTTGGGGGCCGCATATGCCTTATGTCCCCACGTCAAGGTTTATCACTATGACTCTTATGTGGAAAACAACCGCCTGGAGCAGCTTGCGCTGTGGGCGGTGCAGTTTACCCCCAAGTTAAGCATTCAGCCTCCCAATGCATTGTTGTTGGAAGTTCGCGGCAGTTTGAAATTTTTCGGCGGCTTGAAAAAACTGCTCGCCACAATAAGCGATGGATTAACCGGGCATTGGCAGCACCGCCACACTCTGGCGGTAAGCCCGACTCCGGGCGCCAGTTTACTGCTGGCCCATAGCGGAAAAACAACCGTAGTGAGCAGCAAAGAAAAATTACGCTCGGCTTTGGGGGCATTACCCATTCGTTCATTGCCGCTTAATGAAAAACAACTCAAACAACTGTATAACACCGGTGTACGGGTATTGCGGGATTTATGGCGCTTGCCCAAAGAAGGACTGGCACGGCGTTTCGGCGCGGAACTGGTCAGGTATCTGGATACCACTTTGGGTTATTTCCCCGATGTGCGCCGGGAACTCAAAGTGCCGGAGTCGTTTACGGCCAGCCGCCAATGGCCGTTTGAAGTCAGTGACATGGCGTTGCTGATCATCATCGCCAAAGAGTTACTGGACGATATGGCGCAATTTTTATATAGCCGCGATGCGTGCATCAGCCAGTGCGAGTTCATTTTTCGCCATAGCCGGCTATCACCGCTGAGTGTCAGTATTGGCGTGCGCCAGCCGACCCGTGATGCCGGGCATTTACTGCAGTTGCTACAAGAGCATCTTGAGCGCATTACCTTATCGGCTCCTGTGGTCGGTATGGAACTTACTGCAGCCGATTTACAGGCGTACACCGCCCTTAGCGAGGCGTTATTTTTA
>JASFLF010000453.1:0-4177 GCA_050118235.1 Gammaproteobacteria bacterium
GCCAATAATCTTCCGTCTGTATCCACTTGCAGAATGCCGCTGGCCCCGGTACCCAGGATGTATTCGAATTGCAATTGTGTGCCGATTTCCGCAGTGGAACCGTCATCAAAAAGCCCGGTGACCGCTGGAAGATCAAACCAACTGTTTAAACGCTCAAGTTCAAGTTGTCCGTTAGCATTTAAACCCGCTACCTGGAGTTGGGTCAGAACTTTGGAAAAATTGACTTCAACCGGAATGTCAACGGGACCAACACCAGGATAAGTCACTGTTATGGTTACACTGTTGGCGCCTGTTTCCTGCAACGGATACACCAAACCGCCGGGAGTGACATCCACCAGGTCAGGATGAGACGAAACGTAACTGACACCGTTACCCAAGCCGGGTAATGGCGTTAAACCACGGAATTGAAAATCGACGTAAGGAACAATGGTGGCGGTTTCTAAGGAATTGGTAAATATCAACTTTGTAGGAGCGACTTGAAGGCCTAGCGCGGTCTCGTTGACGTCGGATCCGGTAAATGCAATTTTGGAGAAATTCACCTGGTTGCCCGAGGCATCCACTGCGCTTACGTCTAAAAGCACAACGCCATCGTGAGCGATGGCATTTGCGTCTAATGCTTGGGTAACCGGAATCGAAAGGCTAAACTGGGTTTGATCGTCTGTTTTCGGATAAGTCCTTATATTCCCTTGTGAAGATGCAAATGCGGTTTGCCTGGCCTTGTCCACCACGCCGCCGGCGGAACGTAAATCCGAAGCCCGTAAACCGGTGGCCGCAATGCTCACATATTGCAAATCAGTGTCATCGGAAGCAGTAACTTGAATAATAAGTTGTTGCGTACCAGCCACTTCCGCCAAACTAACGCTATCAAACGTTAAGCTTGGATCATTGTTTTCAACTTGGAAGGATTCAGCATAAACTTGCGTGGAAGCGTCACGGAAATTCAATGTGACTTGCGGATTTAAACTACCATCCCCGACTCCGTTAAAAGCAAATTCGCAGGCTATAGGCGAGCTCGATACGCGGGAGGCTTGCGAGGGTTCCAGAGTTTCTTGGGTGCCCCCCGCGGAAATCTGTACTGATGTCAGATCCGTACAATCGCCAATCGCTGCGCGGTACGAGATCGTCCCGGCATCACTGCGTATGGCTTGTGTAGTACGTATATCTACAAGGGTTTGAGCTAAAACCGGAATACTAGGCCCCAAATACAAAATTCCGGTCACAAACAAATTACAACATCGTCGAAACAGCACGGCGTATCAATTCCACTTTATTTTTTAATTAAAACGAGGGAGAAATATATATGTGGGTTAACTACTACATCATCTATATGTTCCAGGTACTACTCATTATTTACTAAAACCCCAGATTACCTGGAATCAATTGGTTAACTTTGCCGTCTGTTTGTAAACAATATTCTACAAACTATGCGCTAGCGGCTTGTTTTACATTTATTTTATTATTTGTAATATTTGATTCCACAGATTAATAATTATCTAGTTTACTTGTTGAAACTTAATTGAATCTGAAATCAATCGAGAATCTTTATCTGTGATAAAAAGTTATATCATATAAATATTCGGGATGCACTATTTTATCTATTTTCTATATATACAAACCTACCTACATGTAAGCACCATTAGGACATCGTCCAGTAAGTAATATTTTTTAAATTTTTTTTCATCCTGAAGTATTTATCGCGCCCTTATCACGTTTCCGTCTGGCAGTGCGCCTAAATAGATAAAATAGTTACGCATATTTTTCATCATTTCCTCAGACAAGGTCGTACGCGGACAAAATCATTGCATTGCCACATATGTCGTCAGATTGTTACCGTTATTACTATCTGGACTATCGCCAAACAATGCAAAAACTATCAGAGAGACGTATGTATAGCAGCAGACTTTTCACTAACCCTTGGCGGACTCGGATTACCCGCGAATGGGTCTATCACCGCACTCAGCAAGTCGGTTTTTACTGTGATACAACCGGCTGGCGTCAAGGCGCAGTGGCGGCGGCTTTATTGGTGTTAAGGGCGTTCCCGAACATGAGGAATGGTGTTGATCATTGTTGGATTGAATCTATTAACTACAACTTTTATTCGTAAAGACGGGTTAACGGATATGTCTTCTAATCTCTTCCTATTTTTAGTGTCACAGGCCAGCGCACCAGTTTGGTATTGGTCTGGCTGCCCCACGCCTGCTGAAGCTTGTCCTTTATCAAATCCAGCGGGTTCATGTGTTGCCGCTGTTGGTATGAACGTACCGCCGACCACGTGCCGAGATACCCTAAAAGCTGGTCAAAATCCCAGTTTTCGCGCATTGTGAACTGTTCAGTAATACTGTTGGCAAACGGAAACACGATGTCGCCATAATTATTCTCCACCAGCTTTCTTTCCGGAGCCCAGTAGTCTCCGAGAATATTTCGGTTTAAGTCATTAATAATTAAATCTATCTCCGGGGTTAAGGTAAGTAGATTGTACGACCACGCTGCAAATATGCCCTCTGCTGTCAACACCCGACGGGCTTCGGAAAAAAACGCGGTCATGTCGAACCAATGCAGTGCTTGCCCTACAACGATTAAATCAACGCTGTGGTTTTGTAGCGAGCTGTGTTCAGCTGTCTCTACGCGATATTCGATGCGTGGATGCGTTACCGCATTGGTAATTTGGCTACGGCTGGCGTCAGTGGCAATAATATTTTGGAAATACTTGACCAAATGAATACTGGCCTGCCCTGTACCGCAAGCGCAGTCCCACGCTAAGGTGCTACCCGGTGCAATCGACGCCAGATAGGCAAACATATCCTCCGGATAGTCCGGCCTGTAGGCGTTGTAAGCAACAGTTTGGTCGGAAAAATAATCCTTAAACTCTTTATTATTCGCTGAATATTTCTTCATTCGATCATTGCGATACTTTCAATTTTGAGCAATTTCGATAAAGGGAAATTCGATTTACAAGAATCAGGTAAACTCTGAGTGAAACTGTTTGTCCACCAATTCCTTTACCGGAATCGCCGCCGCTTTCAAGCGGTCAACCAACGCTTTAAACAACGAAGCGGTTATGTGGGCGTCACCTATTGCGGTATGGCGGTTTTCCAAACTGATATTCATGGACGTCGCCACTTCGTCCAAACTGTAATGCCCTACCCGGCCGCTGGCGGCGTGATATAACAACATGGTATCCAACCAGGGATTTTTTAGGCGACACAACAATTCTTTTTGCAGTATGCGATTTAAAAACCGTAAATCAAAACCGATGTGATGGCCGATGACTGTGGATTCGCCGATGAAATCCGCGACATCAATAAGAATCTGCTCTATAACCGGCGCGCCTTTGACATCAATATCGCGAAGGCCATGAATAGCGGTGGATTCCGGAGGAATGGATCTGCCCGGGTCGACTAAACTGTTGTAGCAGTTACCGGTAGGTTCGGTGCCATGCAGTTCGATCAAGGCAATGGAACAAATTTCATCACCCGCATAGGCTTTAAAACCGGTGGTTTCAGTATCGATCACAACAAAGCGACTCTCCGCCAGGGGCTTGTGCAAAATATCATTGGCTTTGAACTGGACTAAGCGCTCGTGCAATTGTCGCATGCGCGGCTCGGCAAGCAATGCGCCTTTATTCAGCGCTCTGCGAAATCCCGCATGAATACGGCCTATCATTTCGCGAATTTCTTCGCTCACAAAAATCGCCTCTCTCGGAAATTGCTCAATGATTACTTTGATACGTGTGAATATGCCTATTACACCGTTTCAACCATTAAGGGAGTTCTTCCCATTGTATGATTGAATTCAAGTCCCGTGGTATAAGATCCTTCGGCGACTGCTCGGTCTTCGTTCCTGACGCGACTCTACCGATTCCGTCCATGGAATCGTCCTGCGTAGCTCTACCTCCTCGACACTTGTTCCGGACAGTGTTCTATCTCCTCCATCCCTTGAGTCGTGCGTCCATGCAGAGACTATGAAAGTATTCGCACAAATATGAAAAAATTGGCGAATTGTAGGTTGGGCTGAGCTTGCGAAGCCCCACAATCAATGGGTTAGGATGCCACCAATGTTGGGCTTCGTACCTCGCCTCAAGCACCCACTTTTGGCAGCTCAACCTACCAAGAATTGTTTCACAGTCTCGCAGTCGTCGCTATTACTCAGAATGACAATTCAGAAACTCCCTAAAATA
>JASFLF010000454.1:0-4164 GCA_050118235.1 Gammaproteobacteria bacterium
CCTGTAGGTAGGGGCCGATGGCTCCGAGGACGGTTCCATAGGTAAAACCAGGTGCCGTATGGTCTCCGCAGTAACCGTACGTGGTTAGACGGATAGACAACATTCCGTTTGTTGTCTTTTCTTGCATATCCTTTAAAACAGGATAGTTCTGCAAATCGTCGCTCCAGACAAGATTCTTCAAGACCGACTGAAAGATGGCCGAGGCTCCTTCGTCTCCTCCCAGCGGTGAGCGTGTAAACCAGAGATCGCGAAACTCATAGGGTTCGTAATCTCCCTGTAACAAAACTTTACCGTTGTTTGGATCGGTAATAGTAACCACTTGACCGTAAATGGTAGACGCAAGTTGCCAGTCGGGATCCAGGTCGACGAGTTTGCCCGAAGGCCGGTCTGTGGAATTACCTACTACTAGCGGTATAGTCTTGTCAGTTTTATTACCGTTCTTATCGACCAATGCGGTCGTGACGCATTCAGCCAAGCGAAATATTCCCGTGCCGCCCGGGTTCCACCAGCCATTAAATTCTTCTTTATTTGAATAATCTTGAAAGCGTGGTTCAAAATCTGCGTTGCTAAAATGCCGGGGATCGTTATTTACCGTCGAAGTATCAGCTTGAAATTTTCCACTGAAAGTTATGCGAGGATAGCTCATGTAACTCATAGTGTTCTCCTTTCGTATGTAGGTTTTTTATTCCAGGTAATTCACTTTTCCTGACATGTTTTTATGAGGCCCCCTGCGAATGATTGGATAAGTATAGAAGCTATTACCTAAATCTAAAGTATCACCCGCCTCTTTTTTACTGCATATCATAAATGTGTGATGGTTCGGATTGATCGACGGCACGTATTACAATGGGCCGATGACAAGGTCATAGCCCATTCGCGTCAAATATATAGCGGTGATCGAATCGTTGAGTACTAGCGGATGAATCGAAAAGTGAAGCGGAAGATTACGTTGCCCATTCGGTGATCGACCTATGCCTCCAACCAGCCTACCCCTTTTCGCACCAGCCATTTCCTCAACTCTTCGATAACAAAGAGAATAAACGGAGCGATAATAAACAACGCCCAGACAGACGGGGCCAATGCCGAGGTTGAAAACAGGCGTTGCAAACCCGGTGTATAGATAATGGTGATAATAAACACCAGTTCCACCACTATGCCACTCAAAATCCAGTAATTAAGGCGTGTCACATAAGTCCATGCACTCATACGGTTGGTGCGGCAGGCCATCACATTACCCATCTGCGAAAAAATAATCGTTGCAAGAAAAGCCGCCGTGGCCTGGCCATAGAGCGGAAGGGACGTCGCCAGGTCTTGCCCCCATTCCCACCCGCCAGCGTAGAGTACGGTAAAAAAGGACACAAACGACAAGGCCGCCTCAACCGGCCCGATAATGCCGTAACTGCGCACAAAGGTACGAAAACTCACCAGCCGCTCATCACGACGCCGAGGTGGTCTCTGCATGATGTCTGCCTCCGGTGGTTCATTGCCCAGCCCTATCGCCGGCAGGATATCGGTGATAAGGTCGATGGCAAGGATTTGCACCACGGTGATGGGCAGTGGAATTGGCAACAAGACATAGGCGATAAATGGTAGTATCTCCGGGATATTACTGGTAAGGATATAGGTAATGAATTTTTTAATATTGTCGTAGACCGTACGGCCTTCCTCGATAGCCTTGATAATGGTGGCAAAGTTATCATCCAGCAGGATAATATCCGAGGCTTCCTTGGCCACATCGGTTCCACGCTTTCCCATGGCAATGCCGATATCCGCACGTTTGAGAGAAGGTGCATCGTTGACCCCGTCCCCCGTTACCGCCACCACCTCATCCATTTCCTTGAGCGCATCCACGATCGCCAGCTTCTGTTCGGGCGCTATGCGCGCAAAGACCACTTCCCCGCCGCGCAATTCCTGGACCAGCTCTTCGCTGTCCATCGCTTGCAACTGTTCACCCTCAATCACCTTCGGTGCCGTGACAATGCCCAGCTTGCGCGCGATGTAGCTAACGGTTTCACCCTTGTCGCCGCTCATCACGATAATGCGAATGCCGGCGCTTTTACAGGCGGCAACCGCGGCCGGCACCTCGGGACGAGGTGGATCCACCATCGCCACCAGGCCGACAAAAACCAAACCTTCAGCCTCGGCATCGGCCTGCTCAACCACGCCATAGGCCAGCGCCAACACCCGCATACCCTCGGCCGCATAGTGCTGTGCTTGCACGGCGAGAAGTTGCTTCTCACCTTCATGCAACGGTCTCACCAGACCTTCGTGATGGATCTGCGTGCATCGCTCAATGACCACATCCGACGCGCCCTTGGCGGTCAAATAACACGTCCCGCCCTGGGTACGATATGTCATGCTCATAAACCGAGATCCGGCATCAAAGGGACGGCTGTGCAGCAGTCCAAAACGGGCCCGGATTGTATCGAAACCTCCATAACGGTCACTGAACTGGGCCATGGCGATCTCGGTAGGGTCACCGCGAAAATTGGTATCAGCCGCATGTTGGTTAGTGGATATCACATCATTACACAGTGCCATGATTTCCACTGCCGGTCGCACCGCCGTGTTGCGTTCAATTTCATGATGATGCTCGGCATCGACCTCCTGCAAATCGAGATAAAGCTTCTCCACATGCAGGCTATTTCGGGTCAAGGTACCGGTCTTGTCGGTGCAGATCACCGTGGTACTACCCAGGGTCTCAACTGAGAGGATCTGTTTGATGACCGCATTATTTTTTCCCATACGCACGGATGCCTGGGTCAAGGCCAGGGTGACTGTCGGTAACAAGCCTTCCGGCACGTTGGCGACAATAATGCCAATGGCAAAGATCAGGTTGGTCCAGAAGGTATTACCAATGGCGAAGCCAATGAGAAAAAACAGCAGGCCTATTCCCAGTGCAAGATAGGTGATCTTGCGCACAAAATTCTGCAGCTCCAACTGCATGGGTGTGAGGTCACGCTCGACAGATTGCGACAGCACAGAAATAGAACCCAAGCTGGTGGACCGTCCAGTGCGCGTCACCAGCACACGCGCGTTACCTTTCAATACAGTGGCACCGGATCGGGCCAGACAGTTATCCTCCACCACTTCACCCAACGCATCCCGGCTCACCGGTTCCGACTCTCCGGTTAATATCGATTCGTCCAGCAGCAACTGGGCTGCGTCGATAATCACCCCGTCCGCGGGAATCTTGTCGCCTTCCTGGATGTAGAGAATGTCCCCCGGCACCACTTCCTTGGCATCGAGTAGCATTTTCTCTCCATCACGCAACAGTGCCACCTCCTTAGGAATGTAATCCAGGAAGGAAAGCATCAGCTGTTCGACTTTGTAGTTCTGTACAAACGATACGACGGCGTTCAGCACCACGACCACCAACAACGCCGCACCAATGAGTTCGTACCCCTCATTCGGGCTTAGGTGATTGGCAAAAAAGGCCAGCAATGCCGCAGCCATTAGTAACAGGGGGAAGAGTTCCTTGAACTCCTCCAAAAGCATCAGCCAGGGTGAACGGGCGCGGTGAAATTCGATCTGATTCTCGCCAAAGCGCCGCAACCGCGCCTTTGCCTCGACACTGGAAAGGCCTTCATCCGAAACCTGTAAAGCACTAAACAACTCCTCCCGGCTTGAGCCGAGTAAATCAGGGCGTGTACCCAACTGCATCGTTTGACGTTTCATAGATACTCATCAACTCATTTAATCACACCCGACAAACCACTCAGTGAAAATAGCTCTGAGATCTTTTAGGTAACTACGATAACGCGAATAAATCACACTGAGGTCAAGTTTGTGGTCCACCAAATTATGAACTGTGTATTCGAAACTGCCAGGGAGAATTTGTTGAGAGAAATTGATCTGCGGAAATTTATCCTGTTTGTAATAGTAATCTTCGAATCGCGCCATGACTTAATTCCTGTTAAGTGGCTATGGGCACCAGTTTAATAGATTGAAGTACAAAATTCTCGGGTAAATTGAATGATTTGGAGTTTTTCTACAGCCTCCACTAATAGGTGCCAGAGAGGTGCCACAGAGCAATTCTTGCTAATATTCGAACTGGCTTATATTACAAACAATTGCTCTCTGGTACGAATGAAACTTAGTTAAGCCCACTTGTAGGGCGGGTTAGCGTTTTTTTGCGTAACCCGCCATGGAGTTTTGGTGGAT
>JASFLF010000455.1:0-4151 GCA_050118235.1 Gammaproteobacteria bacterium
GGCCAGCCTACGCATAGCTTCCGGCGTTAGCTCACTTTCGGGAGTTTGTTCGAGAAATTTCTGGTAGCTTTCCATGGCCTTGTCCAGGCCGCCTTCTATAGTGACTTCCTGGATGTCTATGTTCACGTGTTCCAGTTCGGAAATACGTCCACGTTTGTCATCGGTGGCGCACGATGCCAAAGCCAATGAGGCTAGTAAAATTATCGAGCGCTTCAGAATCATTTGGCTTGACTCTCTCGGGGCTGGTTTTCTTTACCTTGTTCCGGCTGCGCTTCGGTTTGGCTGTCTTTAGCCTGTTCCGGCTGCGCCTGGGTTTGATCGTCTTTGACCTGTTCCGGCTGCGCCTTAGTCTGATCCCTTATTACTTGTTCCTGCTGCGCTTTGGTAGCGCGGTCGTAACTTTCGGCCATGGCAAATCGAGCTTTGACTTGATACTCTTCCAGGCGTTTGCGTCTTAGTTCAAGCTCGTTTACGGCCATCACCTCGATCATGTGTCCTTGCCGGGCCATTAACTGTTTGACTTTTTCGATGGCGTGTCGAATTTTAATGCGTAACTGTTTGATTTGTTTGTCGTAACCTTTATAACTTTGCGTAGCCGCCTGGCGGGTACGAACAAACTCATGGTAGGTTTCGTTGAGTTTTTCCACGTCGGTGTCCAATTGCCGCAAGTGGCTATGCGCCTCGGTAAAGCGGTCCTGGTATTCAGTCTCGATGTTCCAGGCGATTACACCTTTTAATCGATTGATACGCTGGCGCGTTTTTTCAACAGAGTCATCGGAGTCCGCCGGCAGGCTGCGTTCCATGTCTTCCAGCTGTTGTAAAGTCATCCTTTCCTCCACGGTGGCAAGAAATTCCGGCCGCGGCGTGATCAGCATTTTCTTCAAGCGCTTATCCAGACTGTCGCGTTGTTCGATGCGCAGTTTCATCTTGGAATCCAGCGCCCGAAACTGAGTTTCGATGTCCGGCAGCAAAGGTTCGTAATACGCAGCACGGATGCGAGTCATTTCTTCAAACGAAGTGAGGTAGATTTCCCATTGTTGTAACTTCTTTTTCAGTTCCGCGAGGTCGAAATAGTTTTTAAGCGATTCTTGGAAGTCGTGGGAAGCCATCATTTCCAGTAGATAATACGTCTCCGGTGTTTCCGGAAGCTCCCGCAAATGTACCAGCCAAAGTTTATCTTTCTTCAACTCTTCACGAATTACGGCGGCGAGGAATTTGCCTTCGCGTATGCTTTTAATGGAAGCATCAAGGCGCGCGATTTCCGTGCTGAATGCCTCAAGTGCTTGGCCGTATAACACCGCCGCCTTACCGTGAACTTCCAGCTTGCCGTAGGCATAGGGCACGCCCAACATGACTTCTTGAACGGCCTTGTTGGTCACATTGCGTTTGGCCAGGATATTCCATGGCACCAAGGCTCGATCGAATTTGCCGGTAGCCGCAGCCGCCCAACCGGACCCTAGCAACGCTTTGTTGGAAAACGGACCTGTCAGCCTGACTCTGTCCAGATATTGTTTCGCCAACACCGGTTGCTCCGCCTCCAGCAACCGAAATCCCAACACCAGATTGGCTTTATCACGCATGGCTTGGACTTTATCTTCGTCGGAAACCACTTGCCCCACTTTATCTAATTGCAAAATGCCTTCTTGTTCCTTACCGCTTTGAAACAAGGCCACACCCAGGTTGTAACCGGCAAAACCCTGCATACCCGGTGCGTTTTCGATTTTGCTCAGCAGATCAATGGCATCGGTGAACTTGCCGGTTTCGATGTAAATCTGGGCTCGCAAAAACGGCTCCTCATAACGGATTTTTTCAGGTACCCGGCCTTGCAGTTTTTCAATGGTTTCCAGGGCGTTTAACGGCTGTTGCTTCTGGTAGTAGATTTTCGCCAGACGGTAAATGGCTTCGTTGCGCACGCTCTCTTCCACATTGCCTTCGATTACCGCTTTAATGGCCCGGCCGGCGCGGTTGTGCATGCGATAAAACAATTCGAAATCGCCCACATCGAATTCCGCGTTGTCGATGTGAAAATAAAGGGTGTTTTTCTCGGGCTCGTCGAGGCCGTAATATTGAGCCAGTTCCGTATCCAGACGGGATATGGCGGAGAAGTAATCCTCCTGATAGGCGTAAAACAGCGCCTCGCCGAAGTACAAATCCTTCAGCGCGCCATCGTCGCGTTCCGCCGCGAATATAGTAGTGGCGCTAGTCAGACTGAAAAGTATGAGTGCTCGGACCAGCTTTGCACACGGAGACGCCATAGGTCTTACCAGTCCTTGAACTCAATACCCGAACCGGACAACCGGATCTCAACAAACTGCGGCCCTATGCCCTTGTTCAGCGCATGGGATGCGCTATCGGTTTTTTTACTGCCGCCATCCTTGCCAATCACTTTAATTTGCAGATTGTGCTCACCGGTACGCACATTGCCGGTAAACACCCGTTGCACCCCGCCTTTTTGCAGCGCTTGCACTTCTTTGAAGCTATAGATGTAGTTGGCGACATCTTTGTTATCCAAAGTGATCTTGATGGCATCGGGCGCAAAGTTGGCGTCTTTCGCTACGGACACGAAAAACGCGATATGGGTATTGGAGGGATACAGCAGCTTTTCTTCCAGCAGATTCAACTCCGCCGAAATCGACAATACGTCTTTTTTGATGTCCTGCACTTGCTCGTCCAGGCCTTTGATTTGCTCCTTGGTCACCTCTTCCGCGCCGGCCAAACCAAACGTCACGCAAAGCAATAGAAAACATCCGATCAACTTATTCATAGCCATAACACTTTTCCAGATAAAATATGATCCGCGAGAAACCTCGAGGGTATGCAAAAACTTGTCCATCCATTAAACGTCCTCGTCCTTGGCAAAACTCATTTTGGGTGATGTAGCGTGCAACCTCCGCTTCTCCATCCATCCAAACCGGTTCGTCACGCAAACCATGCTCTATTCATAGCGGGCCATCCGCCAGTAATTCCACATAAGTAATTGATTTATTAATACGATTAACAATATCGGCAGGATATTTGAAGTCTGAATGGAAAACAGTGACGGCGCTCGCGAATTGGAGGGGGGAATGATCGACGGCGAGCGTATTTGGCCGTCGAATGATTTTGCGGAGGAACCCGGAAAAATTCCTACCTTAGCGTGGGCAAGCCGATTCTATTTTATTGTCATTGTGAAAAGGGTAGCGACACGGCAATCTCGGACTTTTATCAACAACACCGGCGGTGGCGAATTTAAGCCGCCACACCCACAAGACCGCCATCCGCTAGGGACATTATGCTCGGCGCACATGTATTTCGTTGGTTACCGTAGTTCAGCGTATAGATTTTCGGTTTGAATGGACGGTTTTGCATTTTTACTAAGACGCATCATTTTGCAACAATGTTCATATATTATTGCTGCTTCCGCTTGTTGACCTTGCGCCAGATGGCTACGCATCAAGCCTTGGTAAATGTTTTCCGCCATTTCATCAATTTGCAGGGCGTTTTGATAGACTGTGATGGCATTTTCCCATTGTTGTTGATTTTCTAAAGCTTGACCGAGAGTCACCACTCCCTGCAGATACTTGCGGCGCAAACGTTCACGCATCGATAACACCCAGGGAGCTGCTGTATCCCCTGGTAAAAATTCTCCTTTGTAATACATTAGACCTTTTTCCAGCTGTCTTTGATCACGAGCAGGATTCGCGAACATCGCCTCAAAAGCCCAGGTATCAACCCAGCAAAGCTGTGTATTTAGTGAAATCTTGCCATCAATAAACGTGATCGCAATTTTATTAGCAAGTAATTTGCGCAAACGGTTGAGGGTGGTTTTTAGACTGTCGTAGGCGGCATCGCCGTCGGCGTCAGGCCACAAAATATCGTTGAGTTTATCTCCATTGACCTCGCGACCGCCGAAAGCGATTAGCACTTTTAGTAATTCCAGCGGTTTTTTCTGGGTTTTACCGCGAAAAGTTACGACTTTTTCGTTGATTAATAAGCGAAACCGACCCAAGGTTTGAATCTTAATAGGATAAGGCCATTGCTCCAATACAAGAGAATTGTCATCAGGCATCAATTGATAATGACAAATAAGCGCATGTGCATAACCCGATAATCCATGGCTGAGAGCGGTGTTGGCCAGACAGGTTAACATTTGTGGCACCAATAACGAGTTC
>JASFLF010000456.1:0-4149 GCA_050118235.1 Gammaproteobacteria bacterium
TTCAGGATATTTTTCCTCTTTCAGCAACATGACAGCTTGTTGAAATTCTTCCCTGACTTCCGGGTCCACAGGATTACTTTCGGTAAATTCTATGACTCCTTTAGGCAAACAGTTTTGCTGGGGAGGTCCAGGTTGTATCTCACCAGTTTGTGAACTTGCATTTGGCGCACCGGTGCAGCTGGTTTTGGCTTGTTGCACTTGCGATGCTGATTGTATTTTGGAAGCTGTGGCGGATTCTTTTTGACCGCCGGTTGTAACACAAGCAGTTGCGAAAAAACACATCACAACGGGTACTAGCCAATGCAAACTTTTTTCACCGGCGAATCGATTCTGGTGTTTTCTACTGCTATCTTTCATAAGTCACTCTTCATAGTGCACGTTATGGCCACACTATAATCGCCGGCCATCACATTCTTTAGTTGATTGATTGGGAACAGACATATATACGGTGCACCCCCTAATTCCGTTTATTCCTTACTTTCGGCCACTGGTTTTTCCACGTCCGAAGTTTCCCTAACCGCGGCTGTAGCCGCCTGTTCGTTTTCTGACTTACTTTCAACATCAGTTCCCTCTTGTGTGAGTGCACCGTCCTGCTCCACCGGTTTTTCCTTAGTGTTCTCGACGTCCCGACTTTCGGCAGGTTTCTCATCGACTGGCTGGTCGGTTTCCACTTCCTGTTTCGTTTGCGCCGCTTCCTGCATGGTTGTGTCTGTGCTTTTCGCAGGCGTGTTTGGTTCTTCAACGATATCATTTGGCGTTTGAGTCGTTTCTGAAGCAGCTTGTGGATCACTACCCATCACGGCATCCCGGGCAACCGGCGTTTCCACTTGGCTTTCCACCGCATCAGCAGCCTGCGCGGCAGTTTCCAACGCCTCCGCTTGCGTGCTCTGCGAAGACGGCACGTGCTGCGATTCAGTGACCGGCTGAACATCGACATCCGCTTGCTGTGTTTTTGTAACTGGCTGTTCAGAAAACACTTCTTCAGAAGAATCGACCCCACGCTGATCGGATTTAGGACCTTCCTGCTTACCTATTTCGGCCTCTGTAGCGGAATCCTGAGGGGAATTTTTTGGGATTTGTGACACATATCTAAAAAAATCAATATGTTCGACATACACGGTAGCGGCATCTTCCCTCACGAATCGCGGTGAGGAATATCGATAAAATCGGATATCATCGATGTACGCCACGCGTTCTTCATACTTGGCGTAGCGCGCAGGTACTAGCGTGGCCAGCTTTTCGATACTTCGGTCAATCCAAGGACTGTAGACACCGATGGTCAGCAGTTCCACGTTCTTTTCATGCACACCAATGGCTTTTTCTTCAAACGGAAACGCCTGATCTTCCAACGCCAGATTGAACTCCTCCAGTTCCAGTGCACTAAGGCCTTCGGGTCGTTCCGATTCCATTAAGGCCCGGCTGAAGTTGTAATAGATCTCGGCAATGTAAAATGTGGATGCGGCGGTAACATCAGCCACTTGGTAGTCCACCAGTTTGCTGTAGCTGGTGACCAGGTCTTTCATGGCCTTTTGTTTTTGTTTTACTGTTTTTTCCAGCGGTTTTACCAATTTGAGAGCAATGAAAGCGTCGAAGCGCGGTTCGATAATCACTAAGGAAGCTTGAGCCGCCAGATATTTGGTACGGTCGGTACGTTCAGCACCCGCTGAAGCATCAGCGGTAATAATGTATTGCAGGGATTTGCGGTAGTTGTTCAAGTCGTCACGAGACTTATATAACATAGCGATTTTGTAATAAGTCTCCAGTGCGAATTCCAGCGGTTTGGGAAACTTCACGACAAACGCCTTGTAGACTCTCAGAGAGTTATCCGTATCCTCGGCTTTTTCATACATTTCCGCGGCGGTGAGCATGGCTTCGCGGATTATGTCTTCGTCTTCAGCATTGGCTTCTGCGGCAACTCTTTCGAATTCCTTACCCGCCAGGGTATAACGTTCCAGCTCCTTATATACAAATGCGATTTTCTTGGTCACGTCATGTTGTAATTCGTGTGCGGGATAGTTCTCGCGGAATGCCAACAACACCGTGACGGCTTGCTCCAAATCCATGATCTTGATAAGCACGGCCGCGGCATCGTATTCCGCCGCCGGCCGTATTTTGGATGCGGGTGCCGCTGAAGCAATACGTAGAAAATGGTGGACCGCGGTTTTATACTCTTCCTGTTTTTTGGCTTGTTCGCCCTGCTTATAAATGGAAGCGGCCAGGTTCTCCACCAGCCCTTCCCTGCTTTTATCGTCTTTTGCAGTAAGCGTTATTACTTCACTATATGCGGTCTCCGCATCGGCAAAGTTTTCCAGTTCGAACGAGGAATGTGCAACTACCAACCAGGCACCGCGTTTAATGGGGGTTTCCGCTTTGGGATATTCGCTTAGCAAACGTTGACCGTTCTTGATGGCCTCTTCGTAATCTTGCATAGCAAACAAATCGTCCACGGCGGCGCCCAACACTACCGTGGCCTTTTCGTGATTCGGGAAGGTATCTACCAAACGTATTGAACTGCGAATAATGTCACGCTTGACGGCGAATTGCTGAATCTCCGCAACACCTTTTAGATGTTCTCGGTACGCATACACAGCCGCATACGCCGCCTTGGGGGATTTTTCGTTCACCGGATAGTCGTACGCCGTGCGCTCATATTCGATCGCGGCCTGATTGAAATCTTCGTTTTCCAGCAGCAAATCCGCCAACTGATAGTTGATGGCGGGTGATTGCTCGTCCTTGGGGAAAGAGGCTAGAAATTCTCTATACCAGCGAGAAGCCTCGGCAAAGTTCTGAGCTTTTTCTTTGACGAATTTTTTATTCTGGTATAGCGAATGGTAGTGATTGGCCAGGTCAACCAGGTTGGTCTTGAGGTATCCCAGAACTTCGGGATATTCGCTCTGGTCGAAATAATTCCAGTACTCGGCATTTATACCGTAGGTTGAAGCATATTGTTTTTTCGCCTCAATGACTAAGCGGGGAAATCCGCCTTTCATATAAATGTCAATCACCCGCATGCTGAAATGGGGCGATTTACGATGAAAGGGATTGTTATCTACGAAGGTGTTGTACGTGGTCGCCGCATCGCTGTAGCGGCGTTTGCTGAAATAAAACTCCGCCAGATGGCTATACACGCCATCTTCATAAGAGCGCGAACCGTGGTTGGCAAAATACTCCTGGACAGAAGTCGCCCCGCCTAAATTGGAAAACGATAGACTGATAACCCGGAAAGTATCGTCGATGCGCTTTTTCTCTATTTTGTCTTCCGTTTGCTCGAAGTCGTAACCGATGGAAACCTTGTAATCCAGCAAGGCGATAAACTCATGCAACGCCTCTTCGTACAATTCCTGTTTGTAAAATGTCCAACCTTTTTTAAACAAGGCCCGATCGTAATACACAGAACCCACGCCGAACTTCAGTACGGCGCTATAAGCCTCTTCCGCATCCAGATATTTTTTGCGGATAAAATAGTATTCACCGCGACGAAACTGCACTTCATCGATATACCGTGAATTGGGATATTGCTTAATCAACCGATTCACGACCTCCATGGCTTCATCCACTTGCCCGGTTTCTTCATAAGCCCGCGACAGTTGGTACAACACCTGGTCGTTGCGCTCATACATGGGGTATTTCGCCAGCAGTTTGTTATAGAGCTCAATAGCTTCAGCGGCGCCCGCGTTTTGTAAATCCGCACCGGGTTCACCGACTGGCATTGCAACGGTAGAGTCTGCAGCAGTGGACTGAAGGGGTTGTTGCTCGGTAGCGCGTTTTTCAAAATCCTTTTGTGATTCATTGACATCGGCAATGGGCGATACCTTGCCGGCCGAATCGATTGGTTTTCTTTCAGCGGCTACTGCAGCTTTAGGCGCTTCTTTAGCTATGGCTTCTTTGGCTACGGCTTCTTTTGGAGTGAGGTTGTTGTTTGCGGGCACTGCGGTTTCGGTGTCTTCCTTATCGACCACCTCGCCATCGGTCACAATGCCGTATTCTTTTTCCACTTTAAGATCGGCCAGCCGACGCATAGCCTCCGGCGTTAGCTCACTTTCGGGAGTTTGTTCGAGAAATTTCTGGTAGCTTTCCATGGCCTTGTCCAGGCCGCCTTCTATAGTGACTTCCTGGATGTCTATGTTCACGTGTTCCAGTTCGGAAATA
>JASFLF010000457.1:0-4148 GCA_050118235.1 Gammaproteobacteria bacterium
AGCAAAGTTATGGCATAGAGGATGCCATAGCTTTGATGCGCAAACTACCTAACGTCAATTCGGAAATCACCATTACCGTGGTGAAAAAGACCTTGGAATCGGCCAATATTAAGGTCGAGGAAATCATTTCGGACGCCGAGCGCAAAGAAACACAAATCGAAACCCGCACGGGTCAACTGTCGAAAGAAATCAATGAACTGCAAAACAGAATTGCGCATTTGAACGAAGAAATCAACGAATTGACCACCGACTTGAAAGAAACCACCAAGGTTAAAAATTTATTGGTCGGCGTAAATGAACAAGAAAAACCTCAGCCAAAAACCAGCACCGAAGCACCCAAAAAATCCAAAGAAGAACCTGCTTCGCAATCCAACGTTAGTGCCAAGCCCCAAGAACACATCGCTCTAGCAGATAAAGCCTGATTCTGTTGGTATATAGAATACGGCTTCCCGGTAGTAAGTGGGTAAGTTAAAACATACGGCGTGAGAAATAATATTCAACAGTCCCTGCCAATGCAGGGATTTTTTTTACCTTCCCGTTAAGGATTTATCCGTCTTATTTTATTGCGGCGCATCGGCGCACAATAATTTGGCGTAGAGACTCAATACGCCCCACTCTCTTTCCACTCGCTTTACGTCTCTCGGTTCATCGTGCAACAAAAACAACTCAGAGGTTGGATAGATGGTTGCTAGCAGTACCGACGAACCGGGTATCTCAGCCAACGCCGCCGTCGCTTCCGCTTTGGTTTTGAACTCTCGTTCAATCTTCACTTCCTTGGCCAGATCCTGCAGTTGCTCCAGGTTTAACACGTGCAAACGGTCTTGTAATGGAATGTCTTTGCCATGTGAGGCTAATCCGGTTTTCGTAAAGGTTTCGAACAGCCGGCGCAATTCGTTGTCTGTGGGAATATGGAAAATAGCGGGGACTTCCAGGCATAAATGATCGTACATTATAAAATTTTCTAAAAACAACAAACCGCCGAATTTTTCAATCAACTCTCTATCAATTACAGGTGGAATGTCGGGATCGTGCTCGTATAACATGCGCAGCTCACTGCGATTGAGCTTGTTAAAACGGTAAGTTTGCGGATGTTGCGGAATTTGCAGGCTGTTGGCGGCGGAAATTTTATCGAATTCGGAGGCTTCGTCTGCGTTCACGCCCACTAGAAACGTAAATTGCTCTCTGAGCTTGTCAATAAAATCTTCAATTTCATAAAAAATCGGCCTGTGAATGGCGAGAAAAATGGCGGTTTTCAATTCGTCTTTTTTATTGATCAATCCACTCAGTTCATTGGTTAAGCGCTCATCCAAACCGCCCACATGCAGACCGGGGAGAATTTCAATACTGGTTTTTTTAAGGATTTGCGCCCGGCGGCGCAATGACTGCACGTTGGAAATCCGTTTGGAGGCGCGCGCCAGTCCTTTGCCTATTAACCATAGGGTGGCAATGGAAAACCCAACCAAATACAAGGGATTAAAATCGTGCATCTCGCGGCGAATTATTATTCTGAAGTCGAAACGTCTAATATAAGAATTTGATGAATCCGTGGGTACAGCACTTGTTCATAAGACTTTGCAATATACCATATATAACGGTCAAGAATGTTCTTGACTCCGTGGCAACCTGAGCAAAATCACAGGCAATAAAAAAGCGGCTGGATAGCCGCTTTTTTATTGCCTTAACAGTTTTTTCTTGCTCGAACTTTCCAGGTTAACCGATCAACATCTTTGAAAAGTTGAGCATGCTAGTTGGATTTATTTAGCTGAGATTACCTTCTTGTTGCAAAGCAATCATTACTATCGCAAATAAAACCACATACAAAATTATACCTAGCATATATCTACTCCTCTACATATTGTCACCGTTACTACACTTTTAGTTACTACATTTAGTTACTACACATACGTGCGTAATAGTTTGTAGTCTTTATCCTACAAAAACATTGATCTATGTCATGTTACTTAACATTAATTTATTTATGGTTATATAGTTGATTGTTTTAGTTAGTTATAAGTAACCAGGTTGGCTAGAGTCACAGCGGGGCGGGATTGACGAATCTAACGTCCATTATTGGCACTTCAAGGCAAAGTTATCGGTAATTTGGGAAGGATGGCAATTCGAATGCCAAAGAATCCCTCGGGGAAATGTCAGGGACGCACGAATACTACTGACACTACGAACATTTTTTACACTATTTACTCCATAATTTGCGCCAGCAAACCGTTGTCGTAATTGCCAGGCGGCAAGGGTATATGCACTACGTACCCACCACCAGGGGCGACTTCCATGTTTTCACCTTTATCACTTTCGATATGCTGCAGCTCAATGACACTGTTACCCCTGGGAGACAACACTTGCAATCGGTCGCCGACGGCAAATCGGTTTTTCACTTGGACTTGCGCCATGCCCCGCTCCGTGTCAAATGCGGAAATTTCGCCAACAAATCGCTGCTGGGTACTACGAGAATAATTATCCAAATAGTTTTGGTAGTTCTGGTCGGGATGACGTTGATAAAAACCCTCGGTATAACCTCGGTTAGCCAACCCTTCCAGTTGTTTATACAGACCGGGATCGAACGCATTGCCAGCCAGGGCATCGTCAATGGCTTTGCGGTAAATTTGCGCCGTGCGGGCGGCGTAATAATATGACTTGGTCCGCCCTTCTATTTTTAAACAATCTATCCCCATGTTGATCAGTCGCTCGACATGCTGCACGGCGCGCAAGTCTTTGGAATTCATGATGTACGTGCCGTGCTCGTCCTCCATGATGGGCATGAACTGGCCGCTGCGCTCTTGCTCTTCGATCAAATACACCTTGTCGGCCAAAGGGTGACGCCGGGTGTCACGTTGGGCAAACGGCTCGGGATTTTGCATGACTTGCATGGCATTAAAGTCGATTTTTTGAATATTGCCGCTGTCATCTTCCTGGGCATCGTGCACTTTGTACTGCCAACGGCAAGCGTTCGTGCAAGTGCCTTGATTGGGGTCGCGGTGGTTGAAGTAACCCGACAACAAACAACGGCCGGAATACGCTATGCACAATGCACCGTGAACAAATACTTCCAGTTCGATATCCGGACAACGCTGGCGGATTTCTTCGATTTCGTCCAAGGATAGCTCGCGGGACAATATCACCCGGCTTAATCCCATGGACTGCCAAAACTTCACCCCCGCGTAATTGACGGTATTGGCTTGTACCGACAAATGTACGGGCACCTCCGGCCATTTTTCCCGGATCATCATTATCAATCCCGGATCGGCCATAATCAACGCGTCGGGCTGCATGGCAATCACCGGTTCCATATCCGCCAAAAAGGTCTTTACTTTGCTGTTATGTGGCATCACATTGCTGGCCACATAAAACAATTTGCCCAGGTGGTGGGCCTCTTCTATACCAATGGCCAAATTGTCCATATCGAAACTGTTGTTTCTCACCCGCAAGCTATAACGCGGTTGACCGGCGTAAACGGCGTCCGCACCATAAGCGAAAGCATAACGCATGTGTTTTAAACTGCCGGCTGGAGATAATAATTCGGGTTGGCGCGCCATGGGGCTTCCTATAGTGTGATTTCTGGCTCTTGCGATGTGATTGCGGAAAGTGATCTATGTACTGCTTAGATGACAGTGAGTGGCGTATTTTAGCTCAATTTTCGATCTTTTGTTGAGAAATTTGCTCGGCATTATCTCGCCGCACCTTTCTCAACTGAAATAAGACAATACTGGGCATGACAAGTTTCCAGTGTCTATTCTGGATTGCGACACATCAAACCAACGTCTGCGCACTATTGACACTTAGTTCCATAAACGTCAGATTACCTTCAGTGAAAAGCCATAAATGAGCAGTCAATCGTTAACCGGTTATGGGAGCAGAAAAAATGTCCGAGGAAAACCAAGCTGAAACCGAATTCGAACAGGTTCAAGCCGAAGCGCAAAAAGCCGCCGAGGAGAAAGTGGAGATTGCCGATGAAGTCCGCGATATTACCTTAAAAGCGCTGAGCGAAGGTAAACTGGACGGGGCCCGGATCAAGGGGGTGATTAAAGCCGTTGTGGAAGGTGTTAGCATAGGCGCCGCCAACAAAAACGCCGATGTTAAATCCACGTTGAAAGAAGCCTTCTCAGGCGTGGACGAAGCCTTGGCCAAGACCGCGG
>JASFLF010000458.1:0-4141 GCA_050118235.1 Gammaproteobacteria bacterium
ACCCTGCGTCAGCACAAAAAGGAAACCACTCAGCATCACGTCCAGCCTGCCGCGGTGCCCAAACGCTTAATATTGCCACTGCATCAACACATTGGCCACCCGGCTGAACCGGTGGTCGGCATCGGTGACAAAGTATTCAAAAGCCAACTGATCGCCAGAGCGGTCTCCGACATCAGTGCCGCGGTGCATGCCTCCAGCTCCGGCACGGTGGTGGATATTTGCGACCATGACATTCCGCATCCCTCGGGCCTGAAGGCGCCGTGTATCATCATCGAAACCGACGGCTTCGATCTATCGCGCAGGGCGACTTCCCGATCCCACAATCTTAGCGACCTTTCTCCGCAGCAAGTTCGCAACATCATTCACCAGGCAGGCATTGTGGGTTTAGGGGGCGCAGGCTTCCCAAGTTCTAAAAAACTCGATCCCGGCGACAAAAAAGTCGAAACCCTGATCATCAACGGCGCCGAGTGCGAACCCTACATAACCTGTGATGAAATGTTGGTGCGCGAACAAGCGCTGGAGATCATCGAAGGCGTGTTGATCATGCGCCAGGCACTGCAGGCCAGCCGTTGCGTTATCGCCATTGAAAACAAAAAATTCAAAACCCTGGACATCATGAATAAAATGGTGGCACGCAGCGGTCACGATTTTATTGAAGTAGCGGCAGTGCCCACGGTCTATCCGGCGGGTGGAGAAAAACAACTGATACAAGTGATCACCGGCTTGGAGGTACCCAGCCAAGGCCTGCCCATCGATATCGGCGTCATTTGCCAAAATATCGCCACGGCTTATGCCGCCTGCCGGGCGGTTGAACACGGCGAGCCATTGATTTCCCGTTATGTCACCATCGCCGGGAGCATTGTCAAACCGCGCAATCTCGAAGTGCGCATCGGCACACCGATCAGCGAATTGATTGAGCAATGCGGCGGTAACCGGCACACCTTGAGCAAAGTAATTGTGGGCGGCCCAATGATGGGATTCGCCCTGCATAACGACGAAGTGCCGGTAGTAAAAACCACCAATTGTATTTTAGTCAATTCGGTCATCGGCGATGTGCCACTGCCTTCAAGGGCCCAAAGCGCCATGCCATGCATACGCTGCGGCGCATGCGCCGATGCCTGTCCCATGAATTTGCTGCCGCAGCAATTATATTGGTATGCCAAGGCCAAGGATTTCGACAAAGTGCAGGATTACGATTTGTTTGATTGCATTGAATGCGGTTGTTGCGATTATGTGTGCCCCAGCCATATCCCCTTAGTGCAATATTACCGGTTTGCAAAAACCGAAATCTGGAACCAGGAACGGGAAAAACGCTTTTCCGATCAATCACGGGAACGGCACGAATTTCATAACTTTCGTTTGCAACGCGAAAAGCTGGAACGCGAAGCACGCCACCAACAAAAACGCGCCGAGATCAGCGGCAAGACCGATGAAGACAGTAAAAAAGCGGCCATACAAGCGGCCCTGGACCGCGCCAGCAAAAAACGCCAACAAAATGCGGTAACGCCGAAGAACATCGACAACCTGACGCCGGAACAACAGCAGCTGATCGCCGAGGTGGATGCACGCCGCGCCAAAAAAACCGCGCTTAAAGACAATCAATAAAAAATTCCCTCATGATCCTGAAAACACCGACATCCCCACACATCCATGCCGATATCTCCGTGACCACTGTCATGAGCCGGGTATTAATCGCGCTCCTACCGGCGATAGCCGGTTACGTTTATTTTTTCGGCTGGGGACTGCTGATCCATATTGTCATTGCCGTTACCGCAGGCATGAGCTTCGAAGCGGCCATGTTAAAACTGCGACAGCGGCCCATAAAACCCTTTCTGCAAGACGGCAGCGTACTGGTGACGGCAGTGTTGCTGGTATTTTGTATTCCACCGTTGTGTCCGTGGTGGATTACTGTCATCGGAATGTTTTTCGCAGTAGTGGTGGCCAAACATTTGTACGGCGGCTTGGGTTACAATCCTTTCAACCCGGCCATGGTGGGTTACGTCGTGCTGCTCATCTCGTTTCCTAAGGAAATGACGGCCTGGGCACCACCGAATATTCTGAACGGCCTCGAAGTGGGATTCGGTGACACCTTGCGTATTATTTTTCTCGGTGAGTTCCCCTACAAACTGTCACTGGACGCCCTGTCCATGGCCACGCCCTTGGATACGGTCAAAACCGAACTGAGTCTCAGTAAGACAGTGGACGAAATCAAAACGGGCAATGCGATTTTCGGTGATTTCGGCGGCATTGGCTGGGAATGGATAGGCAACTGGATATTCCTGGGTGGCATATGGCTCATTTACAAAAAAGTCATTAGCTGGCACGTGCCATTGGCCATGTTGGGCAGCTTGTTTGCCATTGCCATGATTTTTTATTTAAAAGACGCCAGCAATTATGCTTCCCCCATGTTCCATATATTCAGTGGCGCCGCCATGTTAGGCGCGTTTTTTATCGCCACCGATCCGGTAAGTTGTTGCACCACCCCCACTGGCAGGATTATCTTTGGCGCCGGGGTCGGAGTACTCACCTACATTATACGCGTATGGGGCGGTTATCCCGACGGCGTGGCTTTTGCGGTATTGTTGATGAACATGGCCGCCCCCACCATTGACTACTACACCCGGCCCCGGGTCTACGGTCACACCGGGAGTTGAGGCATGCTGGCCACACACATGCTGCGCTCCGCCGTACTACTCACATTGTTTGCCACCGCCGGCACCGCCTTGGTGGCATTGACCTATGAAAACACTAAAGATCAAATCGCCCAAGCGGAACGTGAAGCGTTGCTACACAAGCTGCATAGCGTAATAAAACCCTCGGAACACAATAACGATATTTTTTCCGACTATATCACGGTGAACGCCCCGGATTTGCTGGGGCCATCGCCGCAAGTCAGCGTGTTTCGCGCCCGCATGGATGGAGAACCTGTCGCGGTATTGATAACCCCAACCGCACCTGACGGTTACAGTGGCGAAATCAAGATATTGGTGGGTATACGCTATAACGGAGAGATCGCCGGCGTACGCGTGCTCTCACATAAAGAAACTCCCGGCCTGGGCGATGCCATTGAAGAACGCCGCTCCCATTGGATTTACCAATTCGATGGCCGCAGTCTGGATAATCCCAGCGTAGAGAACTGGAAGGTGCAACGTGACCGGGGCGAATTCGACCAACTGACAGGCGCCACCATAAGCTCTCGGGCCGTGGTTAAAGCCGTACGCAAAGCCTTGGAATATTACCAGAGTAATAAAGACTATTTGTTTAATAGCGAGTTTAATAAAACCAATAAAGACGCTAATAACGAATTGAGCAATGCACCGAACGATACACAGGAAAATGCGCAAAAGCAGAACCAAAAGCAGAACAATGCGGACGTATCATCGGACAATATCCCAAATAATGCCCCTAAATAACTGGAAATCGTAACATGGACAGCAACTACCAAAAAATCTTTGCCGATGGTCTGTGGCATAACAATCCGGGTTTGGTACAAGTCTTGGGATTGTGCCCCCTACTCGCCGTATCGGGCACGGTGGTAAATGCGTTGGGACTGGGACTGGCCACTACCATGGTGTTAATCGGGTCTAACGTCACCGTGTCGCTGATTCGCAATCTGGTCCGCCCCGAATTGCGCATACCGGTGTTTGTACTGGTCATCGCCTCGTTTGTTACCGCCGTAGAGCTTTCCATGAAAGCGTATTTGTACAATTTATTCTTAATCCTGGGCATATTCATTCCCTTGATTGTAACCAATTGCGCCATTATCGCCCGTGCGGAGTCGTTCGCGTCCAAAAACAATGTCGTGCGCTCTTTTATCGATGGCCTGGCCATGGGACTGGGCTTCACCGCCGTTTTACTAGTGTTGGGTGGCGTTCGGGAAATTCTCGGCCATGGGACTTTGTTCGCCAATTTTGAATTAATGTTTGGCCGCGGCGCGGAAGCCCTCAAGATTACCTTTTTACAAGACTACCAAGGGTTTTTACTAGCCATCCTGGCGCCGGGCGCATTCATGGGACTTGGATTGATCATCGCCATTAAAAATAAAATCGACAAACGCATGAAACTAAAGAAACAAGCTCAAATTGCCAAAACCGAGGCACGGTTTATGGCAGACTCCGGTTAGGTAAAACCGTAAAAACGT
>JASFLF010000459.1:0-4132 GCA_050118235.1 Gammaproteobacteria bacterium
GATCGCGGAAAGCGCCGACCAGCAATTCCCGCCCGTGGGGATTCTGGTACATGCGCTCAATGCTAACCCCTTCGATATGGGCATCCGGGCAGGCTTGCTTGACGGTGTTGGTCAGTTCAAGATAAGCGCCGCGCACGGCTTCCGCGTGGGTGATGTTCAGGCGCACGCCGTTAACGTCTGACTTGTGGCCGATATCGGGGGAGAGGATTTTCATCGCCACCGGGTAACCGATGGATTCTGCGGCCACCAAGGCTTCGCTGGGCGAGCCGGCTTTAATGCTTTGCATGAGCGGGATGCTGAACGCGGACAATAACGCTTTGGACTCCAACTCGGTCAGCAGCGAGCGGCCTTCGCTTAACACACTTTTAATGATCAATTGCGCGCCGCTGATGTCGGGCTCGGAGTGTTTGCTGAGCGGTCCCGGCACTTGCATTAACAGTTTTTGGTTATCGTGGAAGGTGGCTAAATACGCGAATGCTTCCACCGCCGTTTCCGGTGTGGGGAAGGTGGGGATTTTGTTTTTCACTAGTGTGTCCCGTGCCGGTACCACGCTTTGTTCGCCCATCCAGCACGTCAATATCGGCTTGGATTGCTGGTGTGTCGCCTCGATCACGGCTTGGGCGGCTTCCAGGGGCTGCGTCATGGCCTGCGGCGTTAACATCACCAATACCCCGTCTATGCCAGGATCGGGAAGCACCGCGCTCACCGCTGACTTAAAACGTTCGGGCGGCGCGTCGCCGATGATATCCACGGGATTAGCATGTGACCAGTGCGCCGGCAAGATTGCAGTCAGCGCCTCGATACAGCTGTTGGACAACGGGGCGATGTTGACCCCCAGGTCCACGGCTCGGTCGGTGGCCATGACACCCGGGCCACCGGCGTTGGTGATAATGGCGAGATTTTTTCCGTGCACACGATTCGGTGTCGCCAGTAATTGGGCGGCGGCAAACCATTGTTCTATGGTCATGGCGCGCACCACACCAGCGCGCTGTAATGCCGCGTCAAACACATCATCGGCCCCCACCAAAGCGCCGGTGTGCGATTGCACGGCACGCGAACCTTCACTATGACGACCGGCTTTTAATACCACGACGGGTTTGAGTCGGGCGGCTACTCTAAGACCGCTCATGAACAAGCGCGCGTTGTGTATGCCTTCGATGTACAACAAGATGCTTTTGGTGTGCGGGTCCAGCGCCAGATAATCCAACACATCACCGAAGTCGATGTCGATGGCCGAACCTAAAGACACCACGGTGGAAAAACCGATATTGCGCGGCGCCGCCCAGTCCAAAATCGCGGTGCACAACGCGCCGGATTGCGACACCAGGGCCAAGGAACCCGGTTGCGCGGAATTTTTACTGAACGTGGCATTAAACGCCGCTTGCGGTCGGATCAAGCCTAAACAATTGGGGCCTAGCAGCCGGATATTGTAGCGTTTGGCGTGTTCTATGAGTTGCTTGCCTAAGTGAGCGCCTTCGCTTGATGACTCGCCGAAGCCGGCGGAATAAATTACCGCGGCGCGCACCCCATGCTGACCGCATTGGTCAATAATTTGTGCTACGGTATTTGCGGGAGTGGCGATGAGCGCCAGATCTATGGGCTCTTTGATGGAAGTAATGGAGGTGTAACAATCGCGCCCGTGTAACTGCTTATACTTTGGATTAATGGCAAAAATCGTCCCGCGATAGCCGCCGGCCAATAGATTGTCATACACTAAGGCTCCCACGGACAGGGGTTTTTCGCTGGCGCCGAACAAGGCGACAGATTTTGGAGAAAATAGCCGGTCTAAGTAGTGCGGTTCCATGCGCTGTTCCGAAATAGTTTGGCTAAAAAGTAGATAGGATAAAACCGCCACGGCGCCAATAGCGCCGAAAACTAAATTGAAACATCTACGAATTTAAATGTATAGAGGAATCTTCGCTATGCCGTGTTGTTATGTCAGGTGGTTATGACATGTTGTTACCGTATTATTAAGAGCGCTTTAAACGCGTAATTTACGGCAGGTTGGATTGAACCGTCAGGATAAGCCAGGAATATGACTATTGCATTAATCTCCCACCCCGAGTGTGAGCAACATAATATGGGCGCAGGGCATCCGGAACGTCCCGAGCGCTTGGGCGCCATCAATGATCGCTTGATTGCCAGTGGTTTGGGCATATTGTTGCATCATTATGATGCGCCCCTGGCCACCCGGGAACAATTGCTACGGGTCCACGACGCGAAATACGTCGACAGCATCTTTAACCAGTCACCTCAACCGGGCCGGCTGGCGTGGATAGATCCGGACACCGCCATGAATGAGCACAGCTTAAATGCCGCGTTGCGCGCCGCCGGAGCGGTGGTGTTGGGGGTTGACCTGGTGATGAGCGCAAAAGAGCAGTGTGCCTTTTGTAATGTGCGCCCGCCCGGCCATCACGCCGAACATAACCGCGCTATGGGATTTTGTTTCTTTAACAACATTGCCGTGGGTGCGGCCCATGCGTTGCAACAACATCAATTGCAACGCGTTGCCATTGTGGATTTCGATGTGCATCACGGCAATGGCACCGAAGACATCTTCAGGACCGAACCGAGGGTGATGTTGTGCTCCACCTTTCAACATCCGTTCTATCCTTACAGCGGTGGCGACACTCATTTGCCCAACATGGTCAATGTGCCGTTGCCGGCCGGCAGTCGCAGTAAACAATTTCGTGAAGCGGTGGAACAATATTGGCTGCCGGCGTTAAGCAAGTTTAAACCTCAGCTTGTTATGATATCCGCCGGTTTCGACGCCCATTGCGATGATGACATGGCCGGTTTGTGTTTGGTGGACGAAGATTATGCCTGGATTACCCGGCATATTAAAAATATCGCGGCCAAAACGGCCCAAGGCCGCATTGTCTCTACGCTGGAAGGCGGTTATGAATTAAACGCCCTGGCGCGCAGCGCACACGCCCATATTGCGGTTTTGTCCGAATAATCCTAAATTCATCCGCTGCACACTTTAATAATAAATTCCGTGCCCGATAACAACGATGACGGCGATTAGCTGATAGATTCACATCTTTTGTCACAGGTTAATAAATGAGTACCCGCGATCCATTATTAGAAAAACTACCCGCAGAACTTAAGCCTTACGCGGACTTTGTCACCGACTTGCGCTGGACCTGGAGTCACGCCGGCGACTGGCTGTGGAAAACCATAGACAAAGCGGTATGGGATCAGACTGACAACCCCTATGTAGTGTTACAAAATCTCAGCCAAAAGCGCTTGCAGGAACTGGCCAACAATGCCGAGTTCATGCAAAAGCTCAAAGAGTTGGCTAT
Organism: Gammaproteobacteria bacterium; assembly: GCA_050118235.1. Lineage (GTDB taxonomy): Bacteria > Pseudomonadota > Gammaproteobacteria > SZUA-152 > SZUA-152 > JAJDNG01. The sequence goes on from JASFLF010000459.1 coordinate 3,306, forward strand.
TGCGCGCCATGAATATTGCAGCCGCGATGCCTGGTACCAGGTCAACCATATGGATACCCCATTGCGGGGGGTTGCCTATCTGAGTATGGAATTCGGCTTGGGCCAGGCGCTGCCTATGTATGCCGGCGGTTTGGGGGTATTGGCCGGTGACCATTTGAAATCGTCCAGCGATTTGGGCGTGCCGTTGACCGGTATAGGATTGTTGTACCAGGAAGGCTATTTCCGGCAAGTGTTGGACGCCGACGGCTGGCAACAGGAAGTCTATCCCTATAATGATTCCACCAGTTTGCCCATCCGCCCAGTGGAGGCGGAAACCGGCGAATGGCTGCACGTGAGCATCCGCTTGCCGGGCCGTCAGGTGCGGCTGCGGGTATGGCAGGCGCAAATCGGGCGGGTGCAATTGTATTTGCTGGACAGCAACGATCCCTTGAATTCAGCCAATGATCGCGGCATTACCAGTAAATTATACGGCGGTGGCCAGGAACTTCGCCTGGCGCAGGAAATCGCGCTGGGCATCGGTGGATGGTTGTTGATTGAAGCGCTGCGATTGCCCGTCGATGTGTGCCATCTCAACGAAGGCCATGCGGCGTTCGTTACCCTGGAACGCGCCCGGCATTTCATGCACCTCAATAACGTGAATTTCTGGGAAGCGCTATGGGCCACCAAAGCCGGCAACGTATTTACCACCCACACCCCGGTATCCGCCGGTTTCGATGTCTACAGCATGGAATTGTTGAGTAAGTACGGCCGGGACTACGCCGGGCAACTGGGTGTCAGCGGTGAAGAGCTCGCGGGTTTGGGGCGTAAAAACCCGGAAGACCACAGCG
>JASFLF010000460.1:0-4128 GCA_050118235.1 Gammaproteobacteria bacterium
ATAACAAAGGCCTTTTTGTTGTGTATTGGAAATCCCCGAGCTCTGATAACTATACACCAAATCATACCGCACCAAAATAAAACCCGTATGCGGAGTTGGACCGCTTACCGCCACTAGTCCGGGGTTGAACAAAAGACAAATATTTAGGCTTGGCTTAAGCGCACAAACATGTCCAGCAGGCCGGAGCACATGCGAGTGAAGCGCGGATAGTTCAATTTTTCATAGGTATCCAGCGGGGTATGATAATAGGGGTAACGATAGAAAGCGGTGTCGGTCACCATAAACGCTTTGTAGCCTTGACGCCAAAAGGACAAATGATCGCTCCATGCCACTCCAGGTACCGCCGCCAAAGTGGCGATATGTTCTATGGGAAAATCACTCACCGCTTTATAGGCCTTGACAGCTTGGCGCATTACCGCGCGGGAGCGCAGGTTTGAGACAAATGCAATGAAATTACCGGTGTGCGGATAAAAGTGCTTGATGATGGGCGGATATTGTTGACTGCCGGATTGCTCGGTATAAAATCCGACGGTCTCCAACGCCACCATGAAACGGATGTTATCGCCGCGTTGCTTCGCCATACGCGCATATATCATACTGCCCATATTGCCCCAATAGAAAAACGGCGGTTCTTCGTTGACAAATGCCACAAAACGCACGGTCACAGCCGGGGCCATGTGCCGCATACAACGTGACAGCGCCAGCAGAGCAGCGATGCCGCTGCCGTTGTCATTGGCCGCCGGACAACCGGGCACCGAATCGTAATGGGCACCGATGAGGACAACCTCCTCGGGATTAAGGCCTCCCGGCACACTGATTTCGTAGTTGACGCTCTCAACGCCTTTCGCCATGTAGGGGTAACCCGTCACCTCAAAACCTTGGCCCTCCCAGGTTTGCCGAATGTAGTCACCGGCTTCCCGCAATTTGGCGGGCAGGCGTATATGCCTTTCACCGATATCTACAGCCAACCGATAAACGTGGCGTTGAAGCTCCTGCATTTGAATAGAGTGATCCATACGCATAAATATTTATTCTTACAGTCACTTGGTTATACTATTTGTTTATGCTATGCCTATAATTTTATAGAAAAATATTTGCCAGCATGAGAATATCAGACTAAGTTTTATGTTAACTATATTGTCAATTGTGGTTATAACGATCTTGAAATTCCGGCATGCCATGCCAGGTATCAAGGATACGGATATTATTCCGATAACTAAACGAGTTAACGAGGTTTCAGTGCTCATTTTTCCATTCCAGAAAACTGCCAAGAATCACCAACCTTGAAATTCCAGTTTTTAAACAGTCTGCGCGGCCGGTTTTCCGTTTTTGCCATCATTATGGCGATACTGGTCATTGTGGTGGCAGCGATCGGCCATATGAACGCCAGTTTTATTAGCGCCGAAAGCGCCGCCAATCTTGGCAGCCGTCACCAAATGCAGCAATATGGGCACAACATTCGCGTCAGCTTGTTTGACGGCTATAAAAACCTAAACGCATTCCTGCTGGATCCCACCCGAGGTGAATTCAAAGACAAGACCCATAACGCGATTCAAACCACTATTCGCTACAGTGAAGAATTGCATGACAATCCCTGGATTAAAATCCACAACCGACAGAATATCGTGGAAAAGCTCCACAAAGACCTCAGCAATCTCAACCAAGACATCGAAGAACTGATTCAAACCCGAATAGAACCCACTTTACAATATCCCTCACTGGCTTTATCCAACCGGATCCTGCGCCCCAGCCGGATCAACGTCAACAATGCGTTGGCAGTGATGTTAAACGAGATGAAAGAGGACGGCACCGCCAATAAAGACAGCGAAGTCTACCGCGTGGTCCTCGAAACCCGTCACTTATGGGGCCAGATGTTGTCGAATTTTCGCTTGTATTTGGCCAACCGAGTGGGTTCTTTTAACGAGGCGTCGTTGCCGGTGCAGGAGACGGCGGTTGATACCATGCATGCGCAGTTGAGCGAACAATTGCAGTTGCTGATGACTTTTATTGATCAAAACCGTCTAGGATTTCAAAGCAGTATCGCGTTCGAAGACCTGCAAACCAATTTAAACAATTGGCACAACGGATTTACCCGCGTTAAAGAAATCCACCACTCGGAAAACTGGCGTGCCGACACCGCGTTTATCAAAGACCGGATTGAGCCGCGTCTCGAAGGCATAAGCCGCTTATTAGAGTTACTTGACAAGGAAATCGAAACCTCCGCCACACTGGATTTGCAGGCGCTGACCAATGTCACCACGTTGCAAACCAACATCTTGTTTATCATCGCCGGATTCGGACTGGTGTTTCTCGCCATGGCCGTGGTTTCGATGCAGCGGCTGATATTCAAACCCATAGAAACGGTGGCCAAAGCTTTAAAAGCCGAAGCATTCGGTAAAGAAGGTATAGTGTTGCCTACGGTAAGGTCAAAAGAAACACAAAATCTCATTGACGCATTCGCAGAAATGCGCAAACAAGTGCACATGCGCCAGGCGGAGTTGGAACACCAAGCCTTACACGACGGCCTGACCAACCTGCCCAACCGTACCTTGCTGCACGATCGCGTGGAGCACGCCATTCACTTGGCCCGCCGGGAACACAAACATTTCGCCCTGTTAATGATGGACTTGGACCGATTTAAGGAAGTCAACGACACCTTGGGCCACCATGTGGGTGATAATCTCTTGGTGGAAGTGGGCAAACGATTGTTCAAAATTTTACGCGAAATCGACACTGTCGCTCGCCTGGGAGGCGATGAATTTGCCATATTGCTGCCCAGCACCGAAATCGACCAAGCCCGGGCGACGGCCAAGAAAATCCTCTCCGCCTTAGAAGAAGTGTTTGCCATCGACGAACTCAATCTCTATGTCAATGCCAGCGTTGGCATTGCCGACTATCCGGAGCACGGCACCGATGTCGCCACTTTATTACAACGGGCGGACGTGGCCATGTATGTTGCCAAGCACAACAAACTGGGCGTGGCGGTTTACGATAAAAAAGACGATGAATACAGCGTGGGCCGCTTGTCATTGATGAGCGACTTACGCCAGGCGATAGAACAAAACGCCCTGACATTGCATTTTCAGCCCAAATTCGACATGTACAACGGCACGGTCATCGGCGCCGAGGCATTGTTACGCTGGGACCATCCCACATACGGCTCCATTCCCCCGGACCAGATCGTCACATTATCGGAACAAACCGGATTGATCGACAGCTTATCGTACTGGGTATTGACCCATGCCATGAAACAATGCAGCGCTTGGCGTTCTCGGGGATTGGACTTCAGTATCGCGGTCAACCTGTCGGTATATAATTTAAAAGACGCCGGGCTGGCGGATTATATCAAAGCCAAACTGGCGGAACACAACATGCCGCACGATGCCCTGATGCTGGAGATTACCGAAAGCGCCATGATGGCCAATCCAATGCAATCCATGGAAACCTTATCGAAATTGGACGCTATGGGTGTACAGCTTGCCATCGACGATTTCGGCACGGGATTTTCCTCGTTGGCGTACTTAAAACAACTGCCCGTGGATGAGCTGAAAATCGACAAATCTTTTGTCATGGATTTGGTCACCGATGAAAACGATGAAATGATTGTGCGCTCCACTATCGAACTGGCACACAACATGGGGCTCAACGTGGTGGCTGAAGGGGTGGAGTGCGCCGAGACTTATCGTATGCTGCAGGAACTGGGTTGCGATTTGGCGCAAGGCTATTTTCTCAGCCCGCCCCTGAAAATCAGCCACATGGATAAGTGGTTGCGCCAGGACGCAGACATCCTGACCGAGGAAATCCGAAAGATCCAGAATTTTTAAATGACCACGAAGGCGCGAAGGACACGAAGGTTTTTAACTCTTTTAATCTTCGTGTCCTTCGCGCCCTCGTGGTTAACTATTTAATTATTCCACAGGCCGCAGGCGGATCTCGATGCGCCGATTCTGTGCCCTGCCTTCATCGGTTTCATTAGAGGCCACCGGGAAGTTTTCGCCGTAAGAGGTGGCGACCAGTTTTTTACTTTCAATGCCGGTTTTTTCCAGTAAGCGGACCACGCTGGCGGCGCGGGCGCCGGCCAGTTCCCAGTTTGTGGGATAACGTTTCGCCAGGTTGCCCCGAATGGGA
>JASFLF010000461.1:0-4124 GCA_050118235.1 Gammaproteobacteria bacterium
CATCACTGTGAGCCGCCATGGTCATTCTGGTGGGCGGTGCCTACCCGATCGTTGCTTCGTCCCTGATGGAGGTAATAAATTACTTCATAATCATAATCATAATCACAGTCTCAGTCTCATAAGAAAGAATACAGACTACACATACTGTCCCGCACACCACCCCGAAGACCAAGCCCACTGAAAATTATATCCGCCCAGCCAGCCGGTGACGTCTACCACTTCGCCCACAAAATACAATCCCGGAGCGTGCCGGCATTCCATGGTTTTAGAAGACAAGGCGTCACAATCGACACCGCCCAACGTTACTTCGGCGGTACGATAGCCTTCCGTGCCGTTGGGTTTAATGGTCCATTGCTGAAGTAGGGTTGCGATTGCATTGAGTTGTTTGTGAGACAGATCTTGTAAGGCGTTGTTCGTTAGGTTGGTATCGGTTAATGCGGCCACTAAGCGTTTGGGTAACCATTTCCCTAACAACGTTTTTAACTTAAGCTTGGGGTGTTGGGTTTGTGCGGATTTTAACTCGTCGAATAAATTAATATCGGGCAACAAGTTGATCATCACCGCTTCACCCGGCTGCCAATAGGAAGAGATTTGTAAAATCGCCGGCCCGCTTAAACCTCTATGGGTAAACAATACGTTCTCGCGAAAGCTTTGCCTTTCATTGCTCACAATGCTATCGACGGCGATGCCGGCCAAATCCGCATAGAGGTCTTTGTCCGCGGCAGTTAACGTAAACGGCACCAAACCAGCCGATGGCGGCCAAACCTTAATGCCGAACTGCTCCGCCACTTTATAACCAAAAGGGCTGGCGCCCATTTTCGGAAAGGAGAGGCCGCCGCTGGCAATGACCACCGATTGGCATTGATAATTTCCGTGGCTGGTATTGACCACAAAGCGGCGTTCATCCGATTTGGCGATGTGCTTTATGGCGGTGTTCAAAAACACGTTGGCTCTCGCCTGGTCGCATTCGTTCAACAACATGGCCAGAATATCTTTCGCGCTGTGATCGCAAAACAGCTGTCCATGATCGCGCTCGTGATACGCTATGTTATAGCGTTGTACCATATCGATAAAATCCCACTGACTATAGCGACTTAACGCCGATTTGCAAAAATGCGGATTATGGGAGATATAGTTCTCGGCGCTGATGGTGTAATTGGTGAAATTGCATCGCCCGCCACCGGAAATCAATATCTTCTTGCCGGCCTTGTTGGCGTGATCCAGCACGATAGTGTGCCGGCCGCGTTTGCCCGCCTGTGCGGCACACATCAAGCCCGATGCGCTGGCGCCTACGATCACTACATCCACTTTTTCCAACATCACTACTATTTACTGATTCGCCAGCATTGGTGAATTTTCCGGTTACGCTCGAAGTCTTTCGGCAAAGTCGCTTTACTAATATCTCTAATTGTGAAACCGCTCAGCGCTTCGTAGTCCAATTTAAAACTGCGCAGATTATTGGAAAAAATCAGTATGCCGCCGGGTCCCAATAGTCTAAGTGTTTTCTTCAATAAAGTGACATGATCGCGTTGCACATCGAACGTGCCTTGCATGCGTTTGGAGGTGGAAAAACTCGGCGGGTCCAGGAAAATGAGTCCATACTGACAGGTGCCGGCCGCCTTATCCAGCCATTCCAGGCAATTGGCTTGAATATACTCGTGCTGCTTACTAGCAAAACCGTTGAGCTTCATATTGCGTCCGGCCCAGTCGATATAAGTGTTGGACATATCCACAGTAGTGGTTGCAGTCGCCCCACCTGCCGCCGCATACACTGTACCGCTGCCGGTATAGGCAAACAAATTCAAAAACCGACGCCCACTGGCCAATTCGGACAACATGGAGCGGGTAATGCGGTGATCGAGAAACAATCCCGTGTCCAAATAGTCGCTGAAATTTACCAAAAACCGGTGGCCGCCTTCCAGCACTTCATGGAATTTTTGCTGTGTAGCCAGTTTTTCATATTGCGCACTGCCTTTTTGCTGGCGTCGGACTTTTAAATACACTTGCTCCGCGGAAACGTCCAGTACGGGTGGGATGACTTGCAATGCCTCGTTGAGGCGATGTTGACTCTTCTGTGGATCGATATTCTTAGGCGCCTCGTATTCCTGCACATGCACCCAGCGTGTGTGCCGCGGCGCGACGGTCTCATACACATCCACCGCCACCGCGTACTCGGGAATATCCGCATCGTATAAGCGGTAACAATGAATGGCCTCGCGTTGCAACCATTTGCTCAAATGTTTGCGGTTTTTGTTCAAGCGGTTGGCGAACATTTGTGCGCCTTCGCTTAACGAAGTGGTGTTCATTCTAGTGAACTCGGTTTGTTTTGCCTCTCAGAGGCGTTATTATACGCCGAATCTCCTTTGGATCCTCTCAATAAGAATCATTCCGGGCCTGAGTGAAACAAAGAATCTAATACCACTAAACTTGAAAGCGGGTAAATAACCGAAAATTTGCACTTAACATCAAGTGCGTCCAAATTCATTTGAACCACGAACCACGAACCACGAACCACGAACCAAACCATGCTGCAAATCTCACGACAAGTCGCCATCCCCGACAGTGAAATCGAATTCAGCGCAATTCGAGCCCAAGGCGCCGGTGGCCAAAATGTCAATAAAGTCTCCAGCGCTGTGCATCTGCGTTTCGAAATCCAGGCCTCATCGTTACCGGATTTTTATAAACAGCGGTTATTAGCCTTGAGCGATCAGCGCATTACCCAAGATGGCGTCATCATTATCAAGGCCCAACAATATCGCAGCCAGGAGAAAAATAAACAGGAAGCGCTCAATCGGTTGCAAGAGCTGATTCGCAGCGTCGCGGTGACGCAAAAAAAACGCATAGCCACCAAGCCCAGCAAACGTGCCAAGCAAAAACGCCTGGACAGCAAATCCCGACGCGCTAAAATTAAAGATTCCAGGGGTAAGGTTAAAATCGACTAACCTCAAAATCTAAAGGTGCGCTCCCCCGTAAATAGGCCAAAGTGAATAGAGATTATGGGAATTTGAATGCATAATATGTCCGCTACAGCTTGATTATCCGCTCTTTATTGGGATGCGAGGGAACAGCCTTTAATGTTGACTCCAGGGGTATGATTTTGTCCAGTAATACGCAAGTGGGGGCAGGTGCGATTGGCGATTTTGGATCGGTTTCAGTGGAATAAATGCGATATAACAAAGGCAAATCAGCACAGATGTCCAAAAACGTCGTAATTTTTACTAAATTACGTAAATATTCCGCCACTTTCGTGCACCAGTAATTTACAATGCAGGAAAAACATTAGCACTTTTCAGCTATAATTTTGTTGGTTAAGGAGTTCTGAAAAAAAGTCAGTACACGGCGGTCTAATTAATATTAATTTAACGAGGAAAAAATAGGTATGAGTACAGGTACAGTAAAGTGGTTCAATCCAGACAAAGGCTTTGGTTTTATCACTCCAGACGATGGAGGCAAAGACTTGTTTGTTCACCATTCCGAAATCCAGGGTTCGGGCGGCTTTAAAACGCTCAACGAAGGCCAGAAGGTAGAATACGAAGTAGGAAAAGGTCAGAAGGGGCCGTGTGCAAACAAAGTTGTACCTCTTTGATTGTAATTCTCTGACAAATGTGTTTCAGCAGAAACATATAAAAACTGCTTTATAACATCGACAGGCGCAAAAAAACGCGCCTGTCGATTAAGCAAACTTTCCTAAAACCATAGTGCGTGACAGCCGGCAAGGTGCGTCGTTTGATATTTTTAACATTTCTAAACGACTGCTTACGCTAAAAGATGCGGCGACTAGGGTTTCGCGCGCACCACATTCAACGATTTTTTCCCAGCAACGATCCCAAGATCCTCCGCACAATTTGCCGGCCAAGCTCGCATTTCTCCCCAGGATCGCGGGAGCAGGCGCAGGATTACGTCCTTTGCTCCATAAACGGTACATCCCTGTACCATTACTCGTGTTCGTAGGCGCCGCTTTGGAGCGAAAAGCGTAGCCATGGCTACGGTTTGGCCGCTTTCGCACATCCTTGTGCTTCGCGGCATAAGTACTTCCTATACAAAAGTGAAGAGCAAGCCTACGGAAACGAAGACAAGCCTGAACCGCGATAGGCGTGATCGAATAACACTCCGTTTCTTTGTAC
>JASFLF010000462.1:0-4123 GCA_050118235.1 Gammaproteobacteria bacterium
ATTTAAAAATCAGCAAACTCAGCAAATTTGACAGCAAAACCTCGCTGGCAAACCGGCAATATTTTTTAGAGCAATTGGAATTCGCCCTGACTACTACTGAGGACCATGCGTCCAAGCCGGCGCTAATCGATATTTCCCTACAAAACATCGACACCATTGTCGACCGTGTGGGGCTGGAATGGGTGGAATCACTCAACCAACAAATAGCCAACATCATCGTATCCAATATCAATCCCCAAGATCTTGCCACGCAATTCAGTGAACAAGTCTATATGGTACTGACCCATGCGCAGGACCAGGAACAAACCTTTGAAGTGGTACAATCACTGCGGGATACCATCGTCAACAGCAGCCTTCACGTGGGCGGCCACAATTTCAAAATCAACTGCAATTTGAGCGTTATCCCGCTCAGCGACAAAATCACTAACTTACACACCTTGCTGAGCCATGCCGTGGAACTGTCGGAGGCGGCCAACCGAAAAGGCGAGAACAATTTTGTTATATCGGAAAGAAAGTGGGATTCAAGCGACCGGCCTTTGCAAACCATCAACGAAGACACTATCAGTCACGCATTGGAGAACAATAATTTCAAATTAGCCTACCAGCCTATTATCAATCTGGACAACAACAGCGACGAAAAATATGAAGTGTTGTTGCGCTTACACGATGAAAAAGGCAAAGTCTTACTGCCTCATCAATTCTTTCCTCTGGTGAAAGAGAAAAAACTCATTCCCCAACTGGACCGGTGGGTAATAGAACACGCTATTTCCGCCCTTGCCAACAATACCCACACTCGCGGTAGCACGGACATCTTCATTAAAGTGTCTTTCGAATCAATGCACGATCCAATGTTATTACCGCGAATCAGCAATTCCATTACTTCCTCCGGACTGCCGGGGGAAAAACGCATAGTGTTCGAAATCAACGAAAAGGATTTGATGATCGATAAAAACTCCATCGTGGAATTTTGCATACAAGTACGCAAACTCAAATGCGGTATTTCCATCACCAACTACGGCCAGTCCCTGCAAGACTTTGAGGTATTCAAACTACTACCGGTGGACTATGTCAAACTGCATGGATCGTGCTTGGAGAGCATCTTGGTGGACCAGGACAAACAACAAACCATTAAACAACTCATTGATGAGGCGCTGCACAATAAAGTGCAAATCATAGCCGGCACCATAGAAGATCCCGCAACATTATCGTTGTTGTGGGATTTAGGCGCACGCTTCTTCCAGGGTTATTTCATCAACGAACCCGACTTTTCCCTGGATTATGACTTTGCGTTGTCGGTGATGCATTAATCCTCACCCATTTGAATTCTGTGACTCTTCGCTTATACTGGCACTTGGTATATCGAGTTGCCATATAGAGCTGTCATAGAGAATTTCAACATAACCTTATATAGTTGTGAGATTATTACGCTTTTTATTATCGTTAACCAAGATTAGTGTTACTGTTTTATCACTAGCGGGGGTAGTTAGTTGCGCCATAACACCCATGGACTCGCCGAAATACGGCAAACCGGTGACCAAAGCGGAGGTCGCGCAAATAATACTCACCAAGACACGCAATACCCCCCTGGATATACAAGGAAGGAATCTCGCTGATTTGGATTTGGCGAATATGGATTTGAGCTTTGTGCAGCTCAACGATTCGTATTTGAGCCGCACCATTTTAGATAACGCCAATCTCAGCAACGCCAATTTGCAACATGCCATATTACGTAATGTCAGCCTCAGAAAAGCCGATTTGAGCAATGCCAACTTGCAAGGCGTGGATTTAAGCAATGCCGACCTAAGCGGTGCGATATTGGACAATGCCGACTTGAGCAAAGCGGACCTTAGCGGCGCCAATCTGGAGAATGTGAACTTAAAACACACTACGTTGGAAGAAACCGTTTTTGCCGGAACAACTCTTGTTGAATCCGATTTCACCGGCAAAGTACTGCGTGGCTCCAACTTCAAAAACGCTCGCTTGTTCGAAGTCAACTTTACCCGCGCGGATGTGAGCGAATCCAATTTCACCAACGCCCAATTAACCAAAGCCAAATTTAACGACGCTCAACTATCCAGGGCCGTATTCACCAAAAGCACATGCACGCAATGCGATTTTCGCGGCGCCAATTTATTTCAAGGCATTTTCAAGGAAGCCAGCTTCCAAGAAAGCCAAATGCAAAATGCTACCTTGGATGAAGCTAACTTCACCGAAGCCGATTTGATCGCCAGCAATCTTAACGAAGCCAATGCCGTACGGACGACATTTATTTGGGCTTATTTATCCGATGCTGTCATGACGAATGTGGATTTTTCCAACAGCATATTCAGCAATGCGACATTGCGCAATTCCACACTAAAAAATTCCGTTTTGCATTCCGCAATTCTGCTCAACACCGATTTACAAGGCGCCAATCTGCAAAACGTGGGATTTCAACAAGCCCATCTCGGCGGCGCGAACTTTAAAGACGCGGATCTATCCAACGCCAAAGGTTTGGAACAAGTCAAGGGTTTGGATTCTGTGAAAAATTTCAATCCGTAGTATAAATAGAGAATCGCCCGTTAAGACCTGCGCTTCAGGCAAGCCAGATATTGGAGCATGTCCGTCCTATTTTTCACTACAACGAAACCGCATTTGACCTACAACCTCCCCAATCACCCACTTCAACGCCGGGGCTACTGGACACAACGCCGGGGCCACCCGACAAGTAGCACCACTTAACTCTGACACACAGTGGAAAATTCCATTTGGCTTGCTATTCATTAGTCGCTAATATAACCATTCGTATGGTTTCAGAATAATCATTCAATCCGCAACTGAACGTTGTGAATTGAACGGCTAATAAACAGGGCGGGGGCTGAAAGTTGTGCCAATGGCCAATATTACGGCAAGCGTTTCAAATGACGCTGACGATGCCGATGTCATGACAACGCAATGCCGGCGCACCTGGCGTTACAAGCTGGGGTACTTGGCGACGATGTTGCTGCTGTTTGGCTGCGAATTCGATTCCCAAAATCCCGGCATCATCGTGTCACCCACCGCGGGTATCGTCACTACCGAAAGCGGCGCCACCGCGCAATTCACGATCGCACTCAATTCCAAACCGGATGCAATGGTCACCATTCCCATACGCAGTTCCAATACCAATGAAGGTGTGGTGGACCCGGCTCTTGTGAGTTTTTCAGCGTCCGACTGGTCAACGCCTAAGACAGTGTCGGTTATCGGCGTAGACGATTCTCTACAAGATGGCGATACCGCCTACAGTATCAACTTCGAGCCAACCCAAAGCGGTGATCAACGCTACCAAAACCTGACCATAACGGCGATTTCCGCCGTGAATCGGGACAACGACAACACGGCCGGTATCACCATAACACCCAACTCCGGTTTGCTGACAGCCGAAGATCTCACGGCAGATACATTTACTCTCGTATTGAACAAACAACCGGCTAACACGGTGAACATTACTGTTACCAGCAGCGATACCAGCGAAGGCACGGTATCTCCCGGCAGCATATTGTTCACCACAGACAACTGGAACTCGCCACAAACGGTAACGGTCACCGGTGTGGACGATACGATTGTGGATGGCGATGTAAACTACAACGTTGGATTTGACGTTCAAAGCACTGACAGCGACTACAATGCTATGGTGCTCACGCCGGTAACAGCGGTGAATCAGGACGACGACTTGCCCAATCCACCCAAACCCAGTGGCGGCGTCACACTAACACCGGCGGCCGGTTTAAACACTTCCGAGAATCTCACCAACGATATTATTACTGTTGCATTAAACAGCCAGCCTGCCGACACGGTGACTATCGCCTTAACCAGCAGTGATATCAGCGAAGCCACCGTGTCACCCGCGAGCCTGACATTCACCACCGACAACTGGAGCACGGCTCAAACCGTGACGGTCAGTGGTGTGGATGACACGCTTGCGGATGGCGATATAGGCTATAGCATAGTGTTTGCCGTGCAGAGTTCGGACGCCAATTATAATGGCCTGGCTTTAACACCGGTTACAGCGGTCAATCAGGACAATGATAGCGCCGACGTGACCGTCACGCCGAATATGCTGCTCACCACTTCCGAAGCACAAAGCAGCGTGACTTTTTCTGTG
>JASFLF010000463.1:0-4121 GCA_050118235.1 Gammaproteobacteria bacterium
TTTACCTGGACATATTAACTGCACGTAATCGGTAAGTTTACGTAAATAACTGCAATAAAAGAGAGTTCAGGCAATCGAATATCGGATAACATGTTCTTATTCCACCGTACCATTTGTCAAGGGTTCTTATCATTTATTTTCCAATACCTTGATTTTATTCGTCTCCCTGATTTCCCTTTATTTTTTATACAGATAACCACCGAAATCATTCGCCAACTGGTGTAAAATGCGCGAATTGTATCAATCACCGCTAAATGAGATCCATAGGACGTATGCCATAGAGCATTGACGCTAATGCGACCACCAACACCACTAACCCAAAGTCACGGAAATCGCGGTATGTTGTCAACTTTGCGGCATTGGAGCCCTGCGATATTTCTCTCGTTGATTGCCAATTTTGGTAGTCTCAAGCTGTTTGAGTATTTAATCGCCACGGCTGAGACGGCAGCGCCTGAAAAAAATCGTTTAAATGTGCATCTGGTGCAAGCTACTCCGCAAGAGCAAATAGCGCCGCCGAAATCAACGCCGAAACCAACGCCGAAACCAACGCCGAAACCAACGCCGACAACCAAGCCGATAATAATGCCCGAACCGGTCAAGTCGCCTGAACCGGGAAAACGGGTGTCTGAAAAACCGGCACCAAAAAAGCCACTGCAAAAGCCCAAATCCCCAGTAAAACCGCCTGCGCCAAAAAAAGTCGCGCAAGCAAAAAAAAATCAACCTCCTCGGAAATCCGAGGAGTCTAGCGAATCCATTAAGACGCCAACACATGAGAAGGAAGAACACTCCGTTCAGCAACAGGTTAAAATGAGCAAACCGGAGGAAGAGCAGTCCGCATTGAGTCCCCCGCCGGTACCGCAAGCGCCTAGGATTGCGGATGTAGTGCCGCTGTTCCGCTTGACCAGGCCGCCAAAAATGGTGAGCTTCAACCCGGAAACACTAGAACGCTTTTATCCTGAAGAAGAGCGTGAATTCGGTAAAGAGGCCACCGTTGAAGCGATGATTGAAGTGGATGAAAGTGGGAATATTGTGGAGGTGGAAATTATTAAAAGCGCCGGCGCTAGATTTGATGCAGCCGCCAAAAAAGTCCTGTTGAGTAAAGCATTGGTGATACAGCCCGGTTACATTGGTGACGAACCTGTGGTTACCCGGGTGTCGATACCCATCACATTTAATTTAACCCATTGATGGGTTGGCGCATCAAAAAGAAAATGTTTTCACCACGAAGAAAAAACCAATTCGTCTTTTCCTCTTCGGATTCTTCGTGCCGTCGCGGTTAAATTGAATTTACTGCAATATATCCGCTTTCACATCGTCTATGGATAACAGCTTGATGGGGACGCGTTTAACCTTCCAGATGTCTTTGCTGTATTCTTTTATGCTTCTGTCGGAGGAAAATTTTCCGCAGCGTGCGGCATTTAAAATGGACATTCGGGCCCAGTGAGTTTTATCTTGATAGACCTTATTGACTTCGTCCTGACAATCCACATAAGGCTGAAAATCCGCCATGACCATATATGGATCGTGGCCCAGTAACGTGTCTATCAAAGGGTGAAACAACTCACCGTTGCCGCCGGAGAAAAATCCGTTGCGGATGTGACTAATGACTTCCAGAAGCACATCACTGCTGCGTACGTAGTCTTCCGGACTGTACCCGGCTTGTTTGAGTTCAGCCACTTGTTGGGTGTTCAGGCCGAATAAAAAGAAGTTTTCCTCGCCGACTTCTTCCCGGATTTCGACATTGGCGCCGTCAAGCGTACCAATGGTAAGCGCTCCGTTTAGGGAAAATTTCATATTGCCCGTACCGGAAGCTTCTTTGCCGGCCGTGGAAATTTGCTCGGAAAGATCTGCTGCCGGATAGACTTGCTGACCGTTGCTGACGTTGTAATTAGGCAGGAATACCACTTTGAGCAAATTGTTAATCGTCGCGTCATTATTGACCACATCGCCGACCGAGTTGATCAGTTTGATGATCAGTTTCGCCATATGGTAACCGGGCGCCGCTTTGCCGCCAAAGATAAAAGTACGCGGTTGCACGTCCGTATTGGGATTGGCTTTGATCTTTAGATACAGAGCGATGACGTGCAATATGTTCAAATGTTGACGTTTGTACTCATGGATGCGTTTGACTTGGACGTCGTACATGGAGTCAGGATCTATGCTTAATCCGGTTTTGGTTTTCACCAATTGAGAGAACCTTGTTTTGTTTTCATGTTTGATCTGTTGCCATTGCTGGCGAAACGCGGCATCTTCTGCATAGGTTTCCAGTTGTTTGAGCCGGTCCAGGTCTTTCACCCATTTATCGCCGATAGTATTGGTAATGAGTGCCGATAAGGGGGGATTGCTCAAGACCATCCAGCGCCGTGGGGTGACGCCGTTGGTTTTATTGCTGAATTTTTTCGGCGTCAATTCGTAGAAGTCTTTTAATACATCTTGTTTCAGAAGTTCAGTGTGCAGGGCGGCGACGCCATTGATGGCGTAACTGCCGGCGCAAGCCAGATTGGCCATACGCACATAACGTTCGCCGAATTCGTCGATGAGAGACATGCGGGCTACCCGGTTGACTTCATTGGGGAATCGTGCTCGCACTTGCTGCAGGAAGTGCTTATTGATTTCCAGGATTATTTCCAGGTTACGCGGCAACAGCTTTTGAAACATTTCCAACGGCCAGCGTTCCAGGGCTTCCGGCATCAAAGTGTGGTTGGTGTATGCAAAAGTCTTCTGGGTAATCGCCCACGCTTCATTCCAGGGCATGTTGTTGTCGTCTATCAACAAGCGCATGAGTTCAGAAACCGCTACGGCGGGGTGGGTATCGTTCAGTTGAACGGTGAATTTCTCGTGGAAACGGCTGAGCGGAATTTCCTGCACTTTTAATATGCGCAACATGTCTTGCAACGAGCATGAGGTAAAGAAGTATTGTTGTTGCAAGCGCAATTCCTTGCCTTGTATCTGCTCGTCGTTGGGGTATAAAACTTTGGTGATATTTTCCGAAACGACTTTTGTGTTGACGGCACCGTAATAATCGCCGCGATTGAACACTTCGAAATCAAACGACTCCGGCGCTTCGGCTCGCCACAGGCGCAAAGTGTTGCACGTGTTGACATGATATCCCAATATGGGTGTGTCGTGCGGGATGCCCAAGACAGTGTTCGCCGGTATCCATTGCACCTGATCAATTCCGCTATCACTGAGGTGGTGCTTGGTGTGGCCGCCGAATTTTACTTCCACCGACCACTCGGGGCGGGCGATTTCCCAGGGATTACCGAAACGCAACCACTTGTCGGTTTTTTCCACTTGCCAGCCGTCCACGATGTCCTGATCGAAAATCCCGAACTCATAGCGTATGCCGTATCCCAGGGAGGGAATTTCCAATGTGGCCATGGAATCCAAAAAACACGCTGCCAGGCGGCCCAAACCGCCGTTGCCCAGCCCCGGTTCTTCCTCCTGGAGCAGCAGTTCATCGAAATCCAGCCCCAGTTCTTCCATGGCGCTTTCCACTTCATTGTAAATACCCAGGTTGATCAAATTGTTCCCCAGGTGAGGCCCCATCAAGAATTCCGCCGATAAATATGCCACAGTTCGCGAACCCTTGGCCGTGTATTCCGCGGCGGTGCTGATCCAGCGGTGTAATAACCGGTCCCGGACCATATAGGCCAATGCCATGTAATAATCGTTTTGGGTAGCCAGGGTAGGAAATTTGCCCTGGATGTAGAATAAATTGTCTAAGAACGCCCGTTGCAAGGCGTCTTTGTTTAATGCCGTGCGATCGGTTTCTACACGGATTTTCTTGAATACATTAAATATGCGTACATCAACGGCCAATGTGATTACCTCTGGTTCAAAAACTGTTTTTGAAATTCGCTATGGCGTTATCACTTTATTACTTTGTGTCCGTGCCAAGCAATATTTGTGCGTAAACGGCATGGAAGTCGAAGGAGCGTCACTTACTGGCTAATTTTACTAAAAGTACGCTGAAAATTTTACCGTATTGGTTTTTTTTGCCTGGCAAAACTACCCCGGCCTGCACCACAGCGGCGCATATCCACCAAATCATTGCCCGCTTGCAGAGCAGGTTTCGCTATACAGCTTGAGCCCTTGTCCGTTTCTTGTCCGGCTAAAAG
>JASFLF010000464.1:0-4112 GCA_050118235.1 Gammaproteobacteria bacterium
CATGCCTTTGCTCATGTCTCCTCACATGTCTGCGCGCATCTGTTATGGTCGAATTCATCTTAACCTGTATCTGTTATGCATGCCAGATCAACGCTATGTTGGGCGTACTTAACAAAAGGAGGCTGAAACTATGGCAGTGTGCTGGCTCAACGGTGAATTGGTACCCAAAGAAAAGGCTTGTGTATCGCTCTATGACCATGGCTTGTTGTATGGCGATGGGGTTTTTGAGGGAATCCGGTTTTACAACGGCAGAGCGTTTTTATTGCATCAACATTTGCGCCGCTTGTTTCACTCGGCGACCGCCATGATGCTCAACATTCCTTTCTCTCATGAAGAATTGACGCAGGCTATTGATGACACCATAGCCGCATACGGTGAAGCCAATGGTTATATCCGCTTGGTGGTCACGCGCGGGGAAGGTCTGTTGGGCGTGGACCCGCAGTTCTGCGCCGCTCCCACGGTATTTATCATTGCCGATAGTTTGCAAATGATGAGTCAATCGACAAGGGATAATGGTATTCGCGCGGTCATTGTTTCCACCCGGCGCGTTCCCAATGAAAGCTGGGATGCGCGAATCAAGTCGCTAAACTACTTGAACAACGTGCTCGCCCGTCTGCAAGCGCGTAATGCCCATGCCGATGAAGCCATACTGCTAAACCAGGCGGGCAATGTGGCCGAGGGCGCGTTAAACAATGTGTTTGTGGTACGCAACAACGAGTTGTTTACCCCGCCTACCAGCGATGGCGCGCTGCAAGGTGTGACGCGCGAGGTGATTTTACAACTCGCCCATGAAAATGGTATTCAAGCCGAACCGCGCAGCTTGACACCTTACGACTTATATACCGCCGACGAGTGTTTTCTAACCGGGACGGGGATTGAGCTGGTGGCGGTTCGTGAAGTGGACGGCAGGCCGCTAGGCGCGTGCCCGGGGCCGGTGTTTGGTTGCATACAAAACTTATTTCACAATTTCATAGCCAGCAATACTGCCGTTTTATCACACACAGAACACCACGCAATGGAGGGATGAGTATGCTAAACGTTGGAATTATGGGCGCCACGGGATACATGGGGGGCGAAGCGTTACGCGTATTGTTGGACCATCCGCAGGCGGAGATCGCCTGGCTAACCAGCCGTTCGCCGGGCGCAATCGAAGATCACCACCCAAACTTGTACGGCCTTGGATTGGAGTTGATACATCCGGATGACATTGCGCCGTGCGATGTGGCATTTCTGGCTCTACCCACCGAAGCTTCTATGAATGCCGCGGCGCGGCTAATCGCTATGGGCTGTAAAGTGATTGATTTGGGCTCTGCGTTCAGGCTTCGCGAGCGCGAGGTATGGGAATCGGTGTACGGTGTGCGACACACCCAATGGTCACTGGCGCAACAAGCGGTTTACGGCGTTACCGAGTTGCACCAAGATGAAGTGCGCCAAACCCCTATGGTGGCCAATCCCGGCTGTTTCGCCTCAGCCGCCATTTTAGGGCTGGCGCCGCTATTGAAATACGGCCTGGTCGACGAACAAACATTAGTGGTAAGCGGTTTGTCCGGTACCGCCGGGGCGGGCGCGGAACTGTCACGGGCCGCCCACCACCCGGAAATCGGTAATAACCTGGTTGCTTATAATGTGGTGGACCACAGGCACAGTTATGAAATGGAGCAAGAGTTGTCTCTCCTGGCCGGTCAGTCTGTGAGCGTGCATTTCACCCCGGTGTACGCGCCCATAGTGCGCGGTATATTGGATATTTGTTATGCGTTTCCAAAACATCGTTTAACCCGGCAGTCGTTGCTGGAAATGTATCAAACATTTTATCAGGATCATGAATTTGTAAAAATCTACGACCATCCCAAAGAGCAAAACGTCTCCTGGCAATACAAACCTTACCCCTGGGTGAACTCCGTGGCCGGCAGTAATTACTGTTATATCGGTCTGGATGTGGATGAAAAACGCAATCGCGTTGTGATATTCAGCGTGCTGGATAGCCTGGGAAAAGGCGGCGCGCAAGTGGGTGTGGAGAACATGAACCTGATGTTCGGCCTGGAGCGTACTACTGGACTGCTGCGCAGGGGTATGCATCCGCTGTAGTGCGGGATGGTAGTTTGAATTAGTTGAGTAATAATATTTCTCACATACGGTATTTTTACTTCCTGGCGCGGAAAAGAGGGCGGACCGTGGGTTCTGGCAAAAGGTTAATGATAATCTTTTGAGCGGTTAGGGATGCCCCGATACTATCTTGTTTTAAAGTGAAGAAAATAATTCCCGCCTTCAATGCAATGTTTTCCATTCACTGCCCGTGGTTCACTACGGGCGCAGCCAGACCGTGACGTTGCGATCGTATTGACGTTTAACAATCCATTTCCCCATATGGCGGTGCTCGCCTTTCTCACCACGATGACAAGCCCTCGCTATCAGCCAATCACTTGCGGCAACCCCGGTTAATAACCGGTTCCTTTAACTCCGATTCCGCCCCCAACCAGGAAAATTTTTAGAAAATCATAGTTAGGCGTCCTGTGAGACTGGTGATCAAAGATCATTGGGTATATAACTAAGCACATAAGGTCGATTAATGCTTCGCTTGCTTTACGAGCATAACGAGAGGGAGCAATTAGATTAAAAACAGTTTGTTAAGTTACGCGAATACAAGGACTTATTACGGTTCTGAAGCAAATTCCTCGAAATGGTAGGGGATTTTGCCTCGCACGATAAGCAAAACGAGTGATAACGGTAGTTAAAGTAGCGATAAGGAGAGGAAAATCCCATGAAATATTTCAGTATTGCTGTAAGTGTGTTCGCCATGCTGATTACTACCTTAACGGCATCGGCGAGCTGTGATAAAGGCGAAGTGGTTGCCAAACTCAGCCATGTGACCGGCGGCACCACGCACCCCAAGGTAGTGGCCGCAAACCGTTTGGCCGAGCGCGTCAACAAAGAGATGAATGGCAAGATGTGCCTGGAGGTCTATCCCAACAGTACGTTGTTCGGTGACAGCAAGGAACTGGAAGCGCTACTGCTGGGGGATGTGCAATTACTGGCCCCTTCGTTGTCCAAGTTCGGCTCTTATACCCGCAAGCTTGGCGTGTTCGACCTGCCGTTCATTTTCAAGGACATTGATCAGGCCATGCGTTTTACCCACTCCGCCGAAGGTAAAAAGCTGCTCCATTCCATGGAGGATGTGGGCTTTGTGGGCCTGGGTTATTGGATGTCCGGCATGAAGTATTTTTCCGCCAACAAACCTTTGCTGGTGCCCAGCGACGCCAAAGGGCTGAAATTCCGCGTGCAGACTTCCGACGTGGCCAAGGCCATGATTGCCGCCATGGGTGCCTCGCCGCAACCCATGGCTTTTTCCGAAGTCTATGGCGCGCTGCAAACCGGCGTGGTGGATGGCCAGGAGAATACCTGGTCTAACATATACACCAAGAAATTCTTTGAAGTGCAGGACAGTATCACGGAAACCAATCATCAGTTGCTGGCTTATTTGTTTATGACCTCCAAGGAATGGCTGGATAGCCTCAAACCCGACGTCAGGGAACAGTTCCTGAAAATCGCCGATGAGGTGACTGATGAAGCCAACCAAAACGTTAAGGCTAAAGAGGCAGCCAATCGGGAAAACATCATCAAAGCCGGCGGCAAAATCAATACGCTGACCGATGCGCAGCGCAAGCAGTGGGTCGATGCCATGAAGCCGGTATGGAAAAAGTTTGAAGGAGAAATCGGCGCTGATGTGATCGCGGCGGCGGCCGGTTCCTGACACATCGGTTAAAAGGGATCAGCGGCAAACTGGCCCTTTTTTCTATTCGCTAATGACTAAAACAATGCAATGGATTCATTTCATAACCCGTTGCGTGCACTGCGAGACGGCAAGTGTAGTATTCGCACCGCGTTTATCTTGCGCACGCATGTTACGAACCATCCAAAGTGTATTGATTACGTGAGGCGCACATCATGGGAGCATATTGGCCGCATATTTATTTGCTGATTTTCGTACTGATCATTTGGGCGCTGGAAAAGAAGTTTCCTAAAGCGATGGCGCACGCGGAGGAATCGCTGCTGGTACTGGTAATCACCTCCATCATGCTGGTGGCCTTTGGTCAGGTGATCGCCCGCTACGGATT
>JASFLF010000465.1:0-4110 GCA_050118235.1 Gammaproteobacteria bacterium
GTTCGCGCAACTCCCCGATTAAAATGACATCCGGATCTTCACGCAAGGCGGCCCGCAATCCGTCCTTGTAACTTTGCACATGAGTGCCGATTTCCCGCTGTACCAGCAGCGAGCGTTGGCTCTTGTGCACGTACTCGATGGGATCCTCCAAGGTGATGATATTGAGCCGTTTGCGTTCATTCAAATATTGAATCATCGACGCCAAGGTGGTGGATTTACCGGTCCCGGTCGATCCGGTGACCAGTATCATGCCTTGCTGGTTCATCAGCATTTTTTCCGCCACCGGCGGTAATCCCAATTCGCTGAGTTCGGGAATAGTGGGGGCAATCACTCGAAATGCAGCGCCTAGGCCGCCGATTTTTTTAAACAAACTGACGCGAAAACGCCCGGCTTCTTCGCTCTGATAGGAAAAATCCAAACTGTGTTGCTTGCGAAATTCGCTAAGCTGGGAATCGGTTAATATTTCCAATAACAGGCCTTCCAGTTCGTCATTGCTCATTTTGCGGTATTTGATTGGTGACAACTCACCATTAAAACGCAGTAACGGCGGAGTATTCACCGCAAAATGCACATCGGAGCAATCTTGTTCCCGGCCCAACTTCAAAAACGCATCGATACGGGGCATTACACTTTCTCCTCAACTAAGGATCCTAGTGAGGTTTTTAATTCCTGGAAAGTTTGAAAACGGTTGTCCGGATTAACATCCATGGCTTTTAAAATTATTTTTTCCAGTTCAACAGGAATCTCGTCATTAAGTTCTCGCGGCGGCGTCGGATTGCCTTCGACGTGTTGGAACATGATGCTGACGGAATCTTCACCCGAATACGGCGGGGAACCGGTAAACATTTCATACATAATGGTACCTAGAGCGTAAATATCGGTGCGTGAATCGATGGTTTTGCCGCGCACTTGCTCAGGAGCCATATACGTCGGTGTGCCCACCAAAATACCGGTTTTCGTCAAGCGTGAACCGGCTTTGCTGGCCGCTGCCGCCAAACCAAAATCGACAATTTTCACTTTACCGTTTTTATTAATTAATATATTGCCCGGTTTCAAGTCACGGTGCACGACTTTCACGGATTGCGCCGCAGCCATGCCATCGCAAATCTGCTGGAGTATGTTAATGCCCCTGGGAACACCCAGTTTTCTATATCGGGCGATATTGTAAGTCAAAGAATGGCTGGGAAAATACTCCATGGAAATGGCGTAGTTGTTACCATGAGTGATGAAATCATAAATTCGAATCACATTTTCGTGGGTCACTTTGCGGGCATAACGCAGCTCGCGGGTAAAGCGCTGGATGGCATTTTCGTCCGAGGCGACATGGGGGCTGAGAAATTTGAGGATAAACTGATCCTTCACCACAGTGTCCTCCACCAATACCACCACGCCAAAAGCCCCTTTGCCCACTTGTTTGATGACGCGGTAGCGGTCGGCAAATTTGTCGTCCGGCTGCAGTAAAGCGGCGTCGATTAATACAACTTGTGTCAAGCCGTTTTTCCTAGGTTTGCTGTCTCGGGATGATTCGTTTTTATAATCGGTTTGCATCGTATTTTGATTTTCAAAATCGATCAACAAGCTTTCTAGCTCCTTGGGATTGGCGCCAAAACGCTCGCCCAAGGATTTAATGGTTTCAGTGGCTATGGCTTTAACTTCATTATTATCAATATTGGCCAATTCGGTGATGGCCGTTTGTACATCCAGGGAGTGCTCTCGATCCGTGAGAATTTTAAGCGCATTCAGGGCTTCTTTGCAGATCGATTCGTCACTGAATTTAAGCTGTTTTAATATCGGAGTAATGGCTCGTTTGTCACCCAGGCTTGTTAAGGCTTTGATGATGACCAGGGCGGCTTCCGGCGTATGTTCCAGCATTTTTACCAGCGGAGTCACGGCGCGTTTGTCACCTAACGCCGCCAATGCATCAACGGCTCGCTCCCGCACCCACCAGTCTTCGTCTTCCAACGCCTCGACCAATTTGTCAAAGGCTTTTTGGTCCTTGCTGGTATTGAGAATTTCCACCGCCGTGCGCCGTAAAAACTCGTCTTCGTCTTTGATCAACACCAACACGGCGTCTATCACTTTAGGGCCACCTATAGTACCCAAGGCATCGGCTGCACGGACTTTTACCCACCAGTCGGCATCGCGCAATGCTTTTAACAAGTCTTTAATCGCCCGTTGGTCACCGATTTCGTTCAATACCTCCACGGCGGCGCGTCGAACGTATTCCGACTCGTCCTGCAAAACTTCAATTAAATATTTAAAAGTCTCCGGGGCGTTAATCTCCACGAGAGTTTCAATTGCGGTGGATTGCACGGTCAAATCAGGGTCCATCAGCATCTGACAGATGAGTTCGACGGCATCGAACGCTTTTAGTTTGGCTAACGCTCGCAAGGCGGCTTCACGTACGTTTTTATTGGGATCGGACAACAATTGAATTAGCGCGTTGCGGGTGTCTTTCGTGTTGAAGCGGGACAAAGCCGAAGCGATAAAAGCACGTACCATGGGTTCGTTGCTTTTCGTTTTGGCTACAAGCAATGGTATGGTGTCTATAGTCGTGTATTGATCGATAATGCGGTAAATAACGGGTCTGCTGGAGCTTGCGACTTTGTCCAGTAGCGCAATAAGATCCTTGAAGTTAATGTCAGCGGCGTGGGCGGTAATGATTTCACCCAGAGCTGTTTTAGATATGTCTTGATTTAAAAATAATCTTAACAATTCGTTGGGATCATAGGCATCGGATTTACACAATATTTTTGTGATGCTACGTATTATGTTCTGATTGGAACTGCCTAGCGCCGGTAAATAATAAGGTAGTGTATTTTTATCTAATAAGGATAACAATAAATTTTCAATAATACCGGTATTCTGCGGAGCGGTTAGGGTTTCGATTAGCTTGGGGATAGCGGGCGAGCCAATTTTCCTCAAATTCTGCATAGCTTGTTTGCCTTCGGCGGACGTGACGCTTTGTTCGGCAAGCAGGGTCGCGATGGCTCTATTGGTTTTTAAATTATTGAGCAATTGCACGTCGATCACCCATAAATTGTGCTCTGAGTATAACAAGTTTCACAGAATGGTTACTCTTCATTGTCTTCCAAATAGTCTTCCAAACTATCCACGTGTACGTGGATAATATATGATTTATTTACCAGCGTAGTATTGCCTTCCATATGTAGTTTAATAAACATATCATCGGGATTGTTTAAATAATCCAATAATCTTGCCCGGTTGGGGTGTAAGGATTCTTCGATGGTTCCGTTCATTAACGAGCCGTCCATCATTTGCAGTACACACCGCAATGGGCGAATCGCTCTGGTTTTTTGTTTGTCCATCCCTGGGTATTCTACCCGGATGATGGATTTTCGATTGTAAAAACGCAGCTCGGGCGGCGTTTCCCGTTTAAATACAATAAACGGTTCAGGCCTATTCAATGCTTCTAGTGGCAGTTCTTCACCCGCATGTTGGGCGCTGTGTTTGCGTAAATAAATGTACCCCAGCACCTGTCCCTCCGGATGTACCCAGAACGTTACTTGTTTTAGTGATTTGGGTACAATCAAATGGTCGTTGTTCATTTTTTGTCCATTATACGTCACCGCACCCCGACCAGGTAATTTAATTACCCATATTATATTACGTCAACGATAACCGTATATCGCGTATATTGTTTTCAAACCAATCGATGAAACAGGTTAATCTTTTTCAATACAATAGCTTATATTTTTTGAAGACGAGCGTCTGTGGTGATGCCGCGTCTTTAACACGTTTATTCAATAATGCAGCAGACGACAATCCTAACTAATATATTCTTGATTTATGATAAAAAACAGCAGTCAAATTCGATTACAGTATATCAAGCACTTTACTGCCATCGCGATAACGAATAGACCAGCCACTCCACAGGGGTAGTTCTTTTCGTTGTGGCTTGTTTTTACGTACACCGCCGATTTTTTCCAAGGTGACCAATTTCTTTTTTGGATTGTAATGAATTGTCATGTGTAAGTTGGCGAGATTTAGCATACGGGGATAAGCTTGGTCAAATCTGTCCCGTTCCCAGTCTGGTATTCCATCAAACATTAGATCTTGCGCTTCTATCAACGCTAAATCCTCGCTGGA
>JASFLF010000466.1:0-4106 GCA_050118235.1 Gammaproteobacteria bacterium
CAGTCTTTCTGTGCAAATTTACAAGTATTAAGAGTATCTATCGGTAACTGTTTACAAAAATTGAGGCGTTGCCAATGATTGTTTCGCCAGAGTGACTCACAAATGAGCCAGGCAGCGACAGAGAGAACGGGTGGTAATATTTCACAGCAATTTTTCCACTCAAGCGATACTATCAGCCTGTCAAAAATCGCTAAAAACCCAATGAGGCTGGTTTTAAGAAATTTTTAGAAAACTATTAAAAATTATTAAAAAACAAAGACATCTATACAGCGGGGGAGTTATGCTGAACTTGGCAATAAACGATGCCTACTTATATATGGGTACGAATGCGGGGGCTGCGATATACAACGACATAGCGAAAGCCTCCCAAAATGTTTTAATTGTGTCGCCCCATGTATCCGGGGAACACATCGATACACTATTAAAAAAGCACGCTGAAGGGGTGCGGGTGACTCTGGTAACCAGCACGGACTTTGAAGGTAATACCGGCTCAAAAACCATTTACAGAAAACTGATCACTCAGGCGAAAGTGACCAACGAGCAAACCAGGCGTAATCGGCTGATTGGGCTGGTATTGATGTATTTGACGTTGTTCTCCGGCGTGGTATCTGCCAGCACAGGGGCTTATCTGGAAAATTACCAGCTGTTTTGGGGGCTGTTGGCATTGCCCATCGGTCTGATTATCATCAAGTTACTCAACAAGTTAAGAGTGTACTCCTACAGTTATCAATCCAACCTGCCTTTCTACGTCATGGCCTCGCCCAATGTGGATCCGCAAACCAGACATCAAACATTCGTTAATTCTAAGATTTACATCATTGATGACCAGATTGCCTATCTGGGGTCCACGGATTTCACCAGGGCTGGTTTTCGCGACCAGCATGAAACCGTGTTCAGGATCATGGATAAGACGACGGTCCATTGTATATACAAAGAAATCAATGGCTTATTAAGTGATCAAAATCGCTTGTTCCGAGATATTAATTTCATTGGCCGGCACATCTATCCCGAACCCATTAATTAGGCTAAGCAAGATGGAAATGCTCAGCCGAAGATTTTTCATGAAGGATGTGTGATCTCCGAGTTCAAGCGGGTTAATACAGTTTGGCGCCAATACCCAAGCGCACACTAAAATTATCTCCCAAATAAACATTCCCCGCGACCCAGCCTTGGGTTTTAGCCTCCATTTCAACGAACGTTTCCCAGTGTTCGAACATCGGGAAGTGGAATTTGATAGTGGCAATACCTCCGACTTCAGATTCATCCGTGTAAAACTGCTGCCCTTTGGGCTGCAGCCACATGGAGGTTCGCACCGACAGCGGCAATTGAGCACGAAACAACGAAATAGGAAAGCGCACCAACGCCAGCTCCAAACCGGGAAAGAAGTGGCTTTTATTAAAATAGTGATGAAATATTGCCAAGGCGTTTACGGACTTTTGCCGGTAGAAAAGATTCGCATCTATGCTGTAACCGAAGGACGTTAGGTGGTGGCGCAAAGTGGCATTCCAACGAAACGGTTGTTGATTGATGGGATTGGTCGCCGTGAAAAATTCAAATCGGAAAAGAAACGGATTCACCAAGTTAAGAAAAGAGAGTTTTAAGTTGGTGTTGAGATAGTCTTGTTCTTCATCGGTTAAATCGTCGTATTTGATATAGCGGTTGATACCGACACCCGAGGGATGTATGCCACGCTGTTCATAAGGCTCGTCGGGCCGGAATAAATCATAGACCCAGGCATTACAGTCCAAGCCCGTGAAGTCCCGTTGCGATACGTCCTCATCTTCATCTTGCAGAATTTCATCGGTGATCCTGTTGGACTGATTCGTGGCGCAGGCATAGATATAACTGATGTTATTGAGGTAGTTTAACCACAAAATAGCTTCGTCCAAAGTCGGCGGCTGCAGATAAAACCGATCTTTTTCTAACGCAAAATTCAGTTCGTATTGCGCTTCAATCCCCGCGGCGTGCAAGCGAATCATGTCCGCGGGATATTCTTGCTTTAATCGAATCAAGTCCGCATCTTTTACGTGTTTCACGGAAATGGTTTCGGCAAACAAAGGGAATTCGTAGATTTCGTTAAAACTGTTTATGCCCCGGTTGCTCATCACGGCGCGGTGCCACTCTTCGTGCAACCAGGCGGCGCCAAAAGGCAGCCAAAGCGATACAATATCAAATCCAATGGTGGAAAGGGTGCGGGCCACCGGTTGCGACTCAAACCATTGCGCAAATTTATAATGGCTGTATTGATAAAGATCTTTTGTAGTATGCAAAGACTGGCGCATGCTGGGGGCGGTGTAGCTGTCGCTCCCATTGAAAGGAAGGTCGATGAGTGGAAGTTCTAAAATGAGTACCGGCTGCGCAGGCTTTTCCGATGGCGTGGGAATTGCTGATTGTTGGGATGGGGCGGGTTGATAAGGCTGGTGCAGAGGCGGTTCGGCCGCTTCACTAAATCGCCCGCACAGCACTAGTGCAACGACCAAAACTATTTTTATTGCCTTATTCATAACAGCAGGTTCGTAACAGGGTGGAAGGTTGAATTATAATAGGATTTAAAGTTAAAAAGCGGGAGAATTTAGTGGCAGATCAACTGGTAATATTGTTAAACGGTGAATCTCAATTGCAGTATGACCGCGGCAAGCCGTTGCCGGACCGACAGCGTGAGTTTCTTGATAAAATGGACGCGGAGCTGCAGCGCGGGATTACCATAAATAATGAAAATATTGGTCATCCCGATGTGCAACAGCGCGCTCAATTTGTGGCTTTAAATCTGATCCAGGCCATTCAAAAAAGTGACGAACAACAAGCGGCGGCCATGTGCGCTTATTTAGCGGTGTATTTACCGGACTTGAAACAAGTCAAAGCCGAACAACAAAGTGACGGCGTACTTATCGATTTGGTGTTTGACAAAGACTATGTGAATGAAGTGAGAGTGCAGCTGACGCCGCCGGCCGATAAGCCGAATTGAATGATCCCATTGTGGCATAAAATTCTAAATTGACTGAGCGGCCCGCATAGTGAAAATATTATCTACGAAGCACAAGAAAGATCACTAAGGAAAACCGGCTTGTTTAATTGTGTTCTTCACGACCTTCGCGTGTTACGTGGTGAATTCCTTGCCGGTGGTTTTACTCCCATGCATTAACATGAACTCCGAATCTGGAGTTACTGAACCAACCCGTTTAACATATCCGGCAACCACCCAAACGGTTTCTTGCTTTCATATGGCCTTGTTTTGCAGCCAGTCGATACCAATGCACCGCTTTGGAATTACTTTTATGCACACCCAGACCTTTACGGAATAAATTGCCGAGATTGTACTGAGCATCGGCGTTGCCTTGCTCGGCGGCTTTTTTAAACCATTTTGCCGCTGCAAAATAATCTTTTTCCACTTCCAGGCCGACCAGATACAGATCAGCCAATTGTAACTGAGCTTTGGTATGATCGTCTTCGGCGGCCAATTGCAGATAACGGACGGCTTTTTTCGGATCTTTATCGACCTCCTTGCCGGTGAGATATATCATACCCAATTGGAATTGCGAATCGATATCACCTTTGTTGGCTTTCTGAAGATAGGCATACACCGGCGAATTGGCCAGTGCATTGATGTCGTTGTCCAACAGGCGTTGCTCTTCGGCTTTTATGATGGCTTTTAGGGATTCGCTGGCTTTGTCCAATCCGCCTTCGGCCGCTTTGCTCAACCACGTTTTTGCCTCTTCGGGGTTGGCTTTCACGCCCATACCGGTGTTGTACATTTGTCCTAATTGGTATTGCGCTTCGGAGTGATTTTGCTGCGCGGCTTTCAAAAACCATTGTAATGCGGTGTTGGGATCTTTTTCCACACCACTGCCGTTGATGTACATCATTCCCAATAAATATTGATGTTCTGGCTTGGAGAGTTGCGGGTTGTTGTTAAAACCGTTTTCGCTTTGAATCAGTTGCTTGCGTAACAACGATTCCAAGTCTTTTTGTGCGTTGCTGATTCCCCAACTGGCGGCCAGCCGAAACCATTTGATGGCTTCGCTTTCACTTTTCGCCACACCGATGCCATCACGATAAAAAGTGCCTAGCTTATGTTGCGCTCCGGCGTGATCCTGCTCAGCCGCTTT
>JASFLF010000467.1:0-4101 GCA_050118235.1 Gammaproteobacteria bacterium
GGCGCTAATTAACGGAATTGGATTCACTCACGCAAAACAAATACAACTTTCAACGTAATACCTATGGACACAACTTTATTTGTTTCATTTCTGATAATTTCTATCACACTGATAGTCGTTCCGGGCCCCAACGTGCTTGTGATTGTTTCCACCAGCATTACCCATGGCAAATCCCGCGGTCTTCAAACCGTTGCAGGCACTACCTCGGCGATGGCTTTACAATTGTTCGTTGCCGCTGCCGGTACCGCGTGGTTTATTGATCTATTGACCGAGGGATTTTACTTCCTCAAATGGTTGGGTGCCGTTTATCTGTTGTATCTTGCCGGGCAACATTTTAAGCAAGCATTTTTTCATCAAGCCACGTCAACCAATCTCACAATCTATGGCACGTTTGCGCGCGGATTTTTGGTTTCGTTAACCAACCCGAAAACCATAGTGTTTTTTAGTGCCTTTCTGCCCCAATTTGTCACTTCAAGTGAGAATTATTTACAGCAAATCAGTATACTTTCACTGACATTTTTACTGTTAGCTGCGTTGCTGGATTCCTGCTATGCCATACTATCAGCCGAGTTACAAACGCGGTTATTGCGACATAACGTAGCACGCGTGCAACATGGATTGAGTGGTGTATTGTTTTTAGGGGCAAGCGCATGGTTGGCTGCACGGCGTGCATAATACCTCTCGTAGCGCAGGTCGTTGCTGGCATGGGATTTAGTGTGAGTAAGATACATAAATATGTCTTTAATTACGGTAGGGCGCTCCGTGAGGGGCATCCCCATCGTAACTTTAGTATTCTGTGTATTCTGTTCATTTTAATAGTGTGTTTTAATAGAATTCCTCAATAGATTGCTCTCTGGTCATTTTCAAAAAGGGATATAAAAATGACAAAATTGACGCTCATCATCGGTAACAAAAATTACTCCTCCTGGTCACTAAGACCCTGGATATTCATGAAGCACTTCAATCTTAAGTTTGAGGAGAAACGAATTCCGCTATTTACCGAAACCACGGATCAGGAGTTGGAACCGTATTTTTCAGACTGCAAGGTTCCTATTTTGTTGGACGACGATTTTATCGTGTGGGATTCCCTGTCCATCCTGGAATACTTATCAGAAAATTATTTGGATTCCAAAGGCTGGCCCAATAAAGTAAAAGCCCGGGCGTTAGCACGATCCATCAGCGCGGAAATGCATTCCAGTTTTACCAACGTAAGAAACGAGTTGCCCATGAACTGCCGTAAGAGATTCCACGATATACAATTGTCCTCCGAAGCGACCCGGGAAGTGGAAAGAATAAAGGATTTATGGCAAAAATGCCGATCGGAATACGGCGCCCAAGGTGAATGGCTTTTTGGTCAATATTCCATAGCAGACGCCATGTATGCGCCTATTGCCCTGCGTTTTGCGGGCTATGGCATACCGCTCTGCGGTATCGAAGAAGCTTACGTTAAATCAGTTCTGGCTCATCGGAATATCATCGAATGGATGCAAGCCGGCAAAGCCGAAAAAGAAGTTATTGAGATGGACGAAATAGACACCTGATTGAAGTGGACCGACGGCCGTGGCTTTTGGTCAGGCAGATTAAGGTCCTTCACTAAATATACCAAGCCATGGCAAACAAATGATCAAATTTTCCGAAGAAAACAAAAAAGAAATCATTGCAAAAATAAAGAACTATTTTCATGACGAACTCAACCAGGAAATCGGCGGCTTCGACGCCGAGTTCTTACTGGATTTTTTCGCAAAAGAAATCGGCGGTTATTTCTACAACCAAGCGCTGACAGACGTACATGTGTTACTGGAAAAACAAACGGAAACTTTGGTGGATACCATTTATGCTCTGGAACAACCTGTTTCTTCCGGGAAATGAATGTTGTGCTCTAAGGGCTTTTGTGGCGCATAACCCGTATTCCACCCCCAGTATCGTGATATACAACATCGAAAATCAAGGAGAGACTACATGTTAGAACTACGACCCACCTGCGAACACTGCAATAAGGATTTACCGCCGGATTCCACTGAAGCCATGATTTGCACCTATGAATGCACGTTTTGCAAACAATGCGTTGAAGAAATCCTGGAGAATGTGTGCCGTAATTGCGGTGGTGGATTTTGCCCTCGACCGATCCGGCCTAGGAATAACCTCAAAGACGACAACTATCTGGGTAAAGATCCGGCGTCGACAAAAGTCAAACACCGACCGGTTGATATAGAGGCACACCGAGAATTCGCGAGCCGCATAAAAAATATCCCGCCGCACCTGCGTTAGCCAATTTGATTGTTACGCGATTGAGGAACTGTGCATGTACGTAGTAAATACTTTCAGCGTTATATTGCTGGACATGAACAGCACCTTCATGTTTGGTGAAGACCGGTTTTCGGAATCAGAAGACTATTACCGCACTTATCAATCAGTGGGAGGCAAGTCCCTTTCAGACAAAGAGGTGCGTCATGCCATTCAATCCTGTTATGAAGGTATGTCCCGCGATTACGAAAATCCCGAAAAATTTAGAAAATTCCCCTCTCTTGAAGACGGCTTTCGACACTATTCCGCTGTGGCTGATGAAGACCTTCCGCACCTCATCGACACCTTTGCCTGTCATGAGCTGGGGCATATTACGGATGAATACGCTCGATGCCTTAAAGATCTCGCGCAAACACACAGTCTGGGATTAGTGGCCAATATCTGGGCCCCCAAAGACCGATGGCTGATGGAATTTGCACGGGTTGGCATTCATGACGTATTTAAAACACAGGTTTTCTCGTCGGATATAGGATGTATAAAACCTTCGCCAGGGATATACTCCAAAGCGCTGGAGGATTTGTATGTGCCCCACTCTGACGTGCTGTTTGTGGGAGACAGCCTTAGGTATGATATGGAGGGAGCAAAACACATGGGATTTCACACCGTTTGGATTAATCCGCATTGCGCCAGCCATCCAATGGCGGATTATGTCATCCCGAGTTTATTGCAACTGGACCAACTACTTGTGTAATTTGTATTTGTCGCCTTAATACAAGAACATAGCCTGGAAGATCGCTGCTGTCGCAGATAAAATAGTAAGCCAAAAATAACTCAGCGCATGAAAAAGGCCATACATGAAAAAGGCCATAGTAGTCGGAGCGACCTCAGGGATCGGTAAGGAACTCGCCAAAATACTTGCGGGAAAGGGCTACACACTTGGATTAGCGGCAAGAAGACGCGATCTTTTGCGGGCCATCCAGAAAGAACTGCCAGCTAAGACATACATCAGCGGCATGGACATACGCAATGTTGATGAGGCGCAGAAAGGTCTTACTGATCTAATCGCCGAAATGGGTGGGGTTGACTTGGCTATTATCAGCGCCGGCATCGGCCACCTTAATCCCGAACTGGATTTGGGTAAGGAGTTGGAGACGGTAGCGACCAACGTTCAAGGGTTCACGGTGGTAGCCAACGTTGCCTTTCGCCATTTCCTCAGCCAGGGTAGCGGGCACTTGGTGGGCATTTCGTCCATTGCCGCTTTGCGCGGAAACAGCGCAGCCCCGGCATATAACGCCTCAAAAGCTTTCATCTCTAACTATCTCCAAGGACTGGCTCAAAAAGCGGTGAAATCATGTCCCTCTATTGCAGTGACCGATATTCAACCGGGATTCGTAGACACGGATATGGCCATGGGCGAAGGGCTGTTCTGGATGGCTTCAGCCACAAAAGCCGCGGAACAGATATACGCCGCCATAGAAAGGAAAAGATCTCATGCTTACATCACCAAGCGCTGGCGTTTTGTAGGCTGGTTGCTTAAAGGCATGCCGGACTTTTTATACAACAGGCTTTAATCCAGCTGAACCTCCACTGGATACATTAAAACAACGATGTAACAAAACGCTACCGATGATCGAACTATATAATCCATTTCAACCGACATTAACGGAAACAGGACTGCAACGTTTCGGACTTTGCCTGAAGCACTCACCTGCAATTAAAATGCTAAGGGGCATCGTTCATTCTTATCTACAAATCAGTGCCGCGAAACCAACACCTTACCCGGTTATGCCGGATGGGACTCAGGCGATTTTCATATCGCCTCATGGCTCAAAAATTGGTGGCGCCCAATCCCAGGCA
>JASFLF010000468.1:0-4086 GCA_050118235.1 Gammaproteobacteria bacterium
ACGCCAATGCTTATGCGCATCTTAACCCGGCATTAAAACACGATAATAACGCCCGAACACAGCATCCGGCCGCGGCACTTACGGCCGGAGTGTTACGGTGCGCACACCGCACATGCCATTCAAAACCTATCAGTTATCGCGAGATATTTCGGAAGTAAAAAACAATGGCGGCACAGCCGCGTTGAAAAGCACTGTTGGCAGGGAGAGAGATATGAATAGACTATTGATAGAAGCCAACCGGCCCGCTAACGATCAAACACATTATCATTGTACACTTTTGCATATTGCGATAAATGCGTATCAGACTAATCGCGTTGCGCCCCATTATCGGTTTATTGCAAGGTAAAAATCGCCGTTAACGGGAAATCGCTGGAACTTATCGGTTCATTGAGACTAAATTCCAAACTAATGGCGGCCGCATCAACGTTTTGATCAAATATCACGCCCCTGCCGTATATTTGCCCACCCTTTATGAGCAATGTTGTCGGGTCATTATAGCCCACGACACTATCAACATAAGCAGTGAATTCATTTAGATTGAACTCTCGATTGCTAAAATTAAATACAAAGTAAGCCAGCCGGGAGTCCGCTAACAATGTTGTACCCTCAACGCGAACCACTGCGATGGCAAATTCTCCAAACACATCGGCAAACGATGTCGCGGAAAATATGACGGTATGATTGCTAACGCTGGAACCGCGTACGGTCGCCGTGATCACAATGAAACCTTCCGTATCGGAGGTCAGGCTAATCTGCGCTTCACCGTTAACTGTTGTGACGCTATCGGCGCTAAGAAATGCGTTACCTTGGGTAATGGTTAAATCCACGATGGTGGAATCCGGCACCACAAATCCCTGGGCGGCCGCTTTTACATCGATTGCAATTGTGGTCTCATCCACTCCATCGTTCAAAATAACGTTGGGAAGCGCCGTCGTAACAATGGCGATAGGTTTATCCGGTATGTAATCCGCTGTTAAGCTAGTAGAATTTTCAACGACGTCGTTATCAATACTGATTCTGGCTGAAATAGTCACGTTTCCCGAGTCGGAAACGCTTGAACTGACACCTTTCGCTAAACCACTATTTTTTACGTTGCTAATGGTCACCAATTGCGTGTCTGACGAATCCCAAGTTACTTCTTCGGTTAAATCTTGTGTACTCCCATCGGAAAAATGACCGGTCGCAGTATACTGCAAAGTCGTATTATTGGAGATTTGCGCGTTCTCCGGCGCTATGCTTATGGATTGCAGAGTCGCGTCGGTAACGGTCACCGATATGGCACTTTGGAAGCTTTCGTCGCTGATGAGTTGCACCGAAATTGTCGTGACTCCAGGCGCTACAGACTGGGCATAGCCCTGCTCATCACTTAGATTGCTAATCGCCACAATATCCGAATTGCCGGAACTCCAATAAACCTGCCTGGTTAAATCCTGTGTGGACGTATCGCTGAAGTGCCCGATTACATGCAACTGAGCATGGGTCCCCCTGGCAAGAGACAATGGCGCAGGTGTGATTTCAATGCTTTCCAACACAGCGTCCGTAACGGTTACTTGTGTGCTCCCTACAATACCGTCCAGGAGTGCGGTAATTGTTGCAACCCCCGGCGTTAAGGCGTCAACCAGACCGTATATACTCTGCGCATTGCCGACACTCGCAATACCCTCTTTGGTGCTCCCCCAGGTAACCTGGGCGCTGATTTCTCGTGAAGTTCCATCGGAATAATTACCGGTTGCGGTCAACTGCAATTGAGTGCCAGCGGCAACACTGGGATTGATTGGCGCCAGGTTGATGCTAAGCAGTTGCGCATCGGTAACCGTTATGGTTTTGGTGGCAACCAAATCCTCAAAACCGATTGACACTGTCACCGTGCCGGTATCCAAGGGCGTTCCCAGCCCGGCTTCGCCTGTGGCGTTGCTGACCGTGAGCACGCTCGGCTCGTCTGAATTCCAGGTTACTTGTTCGGTTAGATCTTGCGTTGAATAGTCGGAAAAAGTGGCTATGGCGGTAAATTGTGTCGAACCGCCTAGAGCAATAGTGCTATCTTCGGTTACGATAGCCAGGGATTCAATAATTACATCAGTGACCTCTATGTTTTTTTGCGCTATAACGCCGTTTAATGTAGCGCTGATATCAACGTTTCCCGTTGAGTCGCCTCGAAGCACAAGTTGTTGAGAATTATTAGTTATAGTCGCGACTTGAGAATCTGAAGTTTGCCAGGTAGCCGTTTGAGTAATATCACGAAATGTGCCGTCACTGAATTGTCCCAGCGCATGGATTTGCACCTCTGTTCCGCTTGCTAATTCTAGCTTTGTTGGATTGATGGTAATGCCTGTGAGTATGGCATCGCTGATGCTCAATTCAGCGCTGGCGTTAAGTCCCGCAAAACTGGCTGAAATAACCGCATTGCCAACCCCAACACCGGTGACAACGCCACTTTCATCGACAGCGGCTATGCCGGGGGCGCTACTTGCCCACTGTAGTGTTGTTATATCCTGCGAAGTGCCGTTGGAATAGTGACCGGTTGCCTGAAGAGATATCGTGGTACCGCTTGGAAGTACAGTGGATTGAGGATTTATGGAAAGGGATACCAAATCGGCATCCTCGATGGTAACGACTTTAGTCGCATGAATGCCACCCAAGCTGGCGGAAATTTGGGTGCTGCCTTGAGATCTTCCTTGAATAACACCTTTATTCCCGGAAACATTGCTGACAGTAGCAATCTCACTGGATAACACCGACCAAGAAACCTCTTCGGTAGCATCCCGCTTGCTATTGTCGCTGTAAATTGCCGTTGCGGACCCATTGGTTTGCGTTCCCGTGACCAAGGAAATCACCGTCGGGGAAATCTGCAATGCCACTACATGGGGAGCCGTATCGATATCGTTACCATCAGTAGTACCAGCCGGTGAGCCGGCCCCGCCTCCACCGCCGCAATTCACCACCAACAACAATAGACACAAAGCCGCCGAAGTTTGAATGGCTCTCTGTAAGTATTTGTTATATCGATAAATAGAGGCAAATAAAATGCCTGCTTGACGTGTAGGATACATATGATTGCTACTACTCTTGGGTGACAGCGCCGTTGAACTACTTAAGTATCCGTACAATACAATAAAAATACTACTTAAGTAAACAGGATGGCGTAAATAGGGCCGCTTTGAAGACCAAACCATAATGGCCGTGGTTGAAAAATTTATTAAGCTTAGCAGTTGCAAGAGGGCGCTCTAAGCGGGGAAAGATAAACGTTTTTCGCAATCAACGCTTACCCCATGCTGCCGGGTACACACAGCGACATTTCCAGGTAACCTCTGAATAAGTGTCATTCTGAGCGACAGCGAAGAATCTTAGGCCACGAAACTCGAATTTAATCAGGCAGCTAAAAATTGCTTGAAACTTTTGAAATGCTAGAAATGGACTTGTTCAGAGCTTCCCTAGCGAAATCCACCAACATTGCCTAATTCAACCACGCCATAGGCGGTATCCCAAAACCATGTGAAAAATAAAACTCCAATCCCATAACGCAAACTGGAAAACATGCTACCAAAAAGAAATCGCCCTCCTCCAAAGCTTTCTTTCCACTAAAATCGTAAGCACACATCATATTGGCAGTACGGCCATACCAAACATAAAAGCAAACCCCGTCATTGATATTTTGCTGGAAGCAAATTCAATTCAGCGTTTAGACGCATACAACGAAAAATTAATTGCAATCGGCTACGAAGTTATTGGCGAATTTGGAACTACCGGACGCAGGTTTTATTAAAAAGGCGGCGATAACAGAACCCACCACGTCCATGCATACCAACGGGGAAATCCGGAAATCGAAAGACATATTCGATTCCGCGATTATCTAACCAACAACCGCCATAAAGCGCTGGAGTACGAAGCGCTGAAAATAAAACTTTGCCAACTATTTACACAAGACCCCCAACCTTATTCTGAAGGCAAATCCGAATTTATTAAATCGATCCACAAATTATTGAACACTAGTGACTAAATAATATGCACCCGCATGAAAAGTAGAAAAACGACTTGTTTATTTGGGAAAAGAAAGATACTAATATTCAATAAACACAATTGCGCGGA
>JASFLF010000469.1:0-4072 GCA_050118235.1 Gammaproteobacteria bacterium
TAATGCCGCGATGGGCCAACTCTTCGATTAATGCGTTACCACGCCATTGTTTGGTGGCTTGGCGGCGGCTCATTGCACGTCCTGCACCATGACAAGCGGAACTAAAGGCTTTTTGCTCGCTTTCTTTGGTGCCCGCCAAGATGTAAGAACATGTTCCCATTGACCCGCCTATTAACACCGGTTGGCCTGCGTTGCGCAGCGCTTGAGGTATATCCGGATGGTCAGGACCGTATGCGCGGGTAGCGCCTTTGCGATGGATGAATAATTTTCGTTTTTCACCCTCGACGGCATGCGTTTCCAATTTGCAGGTATTGTGAGATACGTCGTATAACAAATTGAGCGTTGCGTTGGGGAACAACGTGTGGACCGCCTGGCGCGTTAAATGGGTGATGATTTGCCGGTTAGCTAACGCACAATTGATACCGGCCCGCATGGCGCCTAAATAAGAGCGGCCGATTGGGGAGTTTAGCGGTGCGCACGCCAATTCTCGGTCGGGTAAAGCGATTTTGTATTGGGGAGCGCTCATGGCCATTTGTTTTAAATATTCCGTTCCAATTTGATGGCCTAATCCACGGCTACCGCAATGAATGCTAATCACCACGTCATCTTGTTTTAGCCCGAAGGTCGCGGCGATGGTTTCATCGTAAATAGTCACGACACGCTGTACTTCCAAATAATGATTGCCGGAACCCAAAGTGCCCATTTCATCTTGTTGGCGTTTTTTGGCTCTATCGGATACTTCCGCGGGTTGGGCGCCTGCCATGCAACCGTTTTCTTCAATACGCTGCAAATCTTCTTCCCGGCCATATCCTTGTTCAACCGCCCATTGCGCACCACCTCTAAGCATGGCATTCATTTCTTTTTGGTTAAGATGAATGTGGCCTGTACTGCCGACACCGGCCGGTACGCTGCGGTAGAGTTCGTCCGCTAATGGCGTTTTTAATTTCTCGATGTCGTTGATGTGCAGTCCGGTATGCAAGGTTCGAACGCCGCAGGAAATATCAAAACCAACGCCGCCCGCGGAAATCACGCCGCCTTCTTCAGGATCGAACGCGGCAACACCGCCGATAGGAAATCCATAGCCCCAATGCGCATCCGGCATGGCATAAGCGGCTTCTACAATACCCGGTAAGCTTGCTACGTTGGTGATTTGTTCGTAGACCTTTTGATCCATTGCCTGCATGAGAGGCATGTCCGCATAGATAATCGCTGGCACGCGCATGTTGCCTTTAGGGGAAATTTCCCAGGTTGTTTCATCGATTTGTTTGAATTGTCCAATGTCCATGTTGGTGTCCTTGGGGTTGAATCGATATATTCATACATCAACGACGCATTGTGCCAGCCATAGCCCGTTTTCCAGTTGTTGTACTTTCAATTCCGTGTAAGTGGCGCCTTTGATTTCCACTGCGGGTTGATGTTTTTGGATATCAATAGCCTCGCCGGTGGCAATGGCGGTAAGCTTTTCATTTTGTATGGTTACTTTAAAGCGGCTAAATAGCATTTTGCGTATCGCCATTTCGTAAATTAGACTGTTTAACCAATCGGCCAGTAATATTTCGTTATCAGATGCCTTGCACTCAATAGTAATGTCAGTGTTCGACGCGACGCATGACAGGTCCGTAACGACTGCAGTCATTGCCAAGGCGGTTTGTTCAAACGCTTCAGCCAAACTGGGCGCGATACCTCGTACACCTATATCCGCTTCATGTTCAAAGTGTTCCCAATAACGTTTTTGCATAGAATTTTGTCTGTCTTTGAAAAACAATGAGGGATATTTTTGTAACACGCGACACTATTGATAGTAAATTAAGATCTGCTTGCCTTTAAAAGCAAAAATTCTCGGTCAAAGGAAATGATTTTTCTCTGCGTATGATCAACTAATTGTTAAATTTGTTGGAAAACTTTACATATTCAGAATATTTTCGATGAATACGGAGAGTGAAATAGCTCATTACAGGTTAATTTGGAGAGAAATGAGAGAACAGGAGGGATGAAAAAATAGAGGGCGATTAAGAAGGCATCAAAATCGCCGCTCTATTCAAAGGACTTCATTGCAATGATAAAACTACAAACAATAACTGCTGTAGCTTTAGTGCATTGTAGTAAATTATTTATCTTCGTCAAGATTTATATTATATTTTTTAACATATTTAACGAATTTTTATATTTTTTCAGTAAAAATGTTCGTTATATAGTAAATCAAGTACTGTGCAAAACAATTATGAGTAGTTTTATAAACGATAAAATACCAAAATGACACATTTGAATAGGATGGTTAACGAAAAAATGACACGAATAGTCAAAATATCAGCGCAACTCTGTTGGAATACATGATTAAAACGCCAAAAAATTGGATTTAGAAAAAATATTTGAGTTAAGACCGATAATATACGGTTGCATAGTTAGATAAGTTAGACAAAAGCCATTGAATAAACCTGAGTGCGGCAGATATTCAGTGTAAGGAACTTTGGTTTTGT
The DNA here is from genome assembly GCA_050118235.1 of Gammaproteobacteria bacterium. GTDB lineage: Bacteria > Pseudomonadota > Gammaproteobacteria > SZUA-152 > SZUA-152 > JAJDNG01. Next base: position 2,478 of record JASFLF010000469.1, read on the forward strand.
AAGCCTGGTTTTGTAAGTCTGGTTTTGTAACTTTGGCTTTGTAAGTGTGGTTTTGCGAGTCCGGTTTTGTGGCAAAACGTGGGCTGGCTATTAGGATCTGAAGATTCTGAGTTTATGCTGTGAAGAAGAACCGCGCATGTGTATCGCGTCTTTGTCGGTTCGACTACCTGGCTCTCTGCCACCGACGGTCTCGCTAAAGACTCCCGCCTCATTCATAATCGTGACAACGAACAACGAACAACGAACAACGAACAACGTAGAAGTAGAGCAAAGGATCTGGATTTAAAAGCAAGGACGTTTATTGTAGGGGGATGGGATTTGCCGTTTTGCTGAGGCGGCTACTACTATTCACTGGGCATTTTCTTTTGTGGTTTCACTTCGGTCAGTTTACAAGAGACCTCGAATTCGTCTTCCCCAATTTGATTACAGCGGATAACTTTGCCTTTGGCGGCAACTTCCGGCACCAGTCTGTTCTGTCCCGGTTTGAACAATATGGAGATATTGATGTTTTTCAGTAAACGCTCTTTGCATTTCATCAACAAACCAGTGGCGGAGAAGTTTACTAATATACCCACTTGCCATTTTTTTGAATTGCCGACAGCGTATAGAATGGGACACTCGGTTTCCATTCGCGGGAAAACTCGTTTTTCCGATTCGTTATTATTATTTTGTTGCACAAAATTCTCCTATCACACACTGGGCAAAATAATTGATTAATGAAGGGTGAAGCAGGCGTATATTTTACAAAAATTTCAATTATTTACCATTATGTTATATGTCTATATAAATATTTAGTTTAATTAATGCGATAGTTCAATAATGGCGATTGATATTTCTACAAAAGCTAAACATTCCCTACAATTAAGTCCGTACAATCAACCGTACGGGATTTAGATAAATATTATTTATAGTTCCTATTGTTCCGGATTTATAAATCGGCAGCAATTTCCGTATCTTTAATGGCAGGCGGTACTATATGAACGACGGTTCGGCTAACAAAATCAACGTGGATTTTTTTAATTTATCGATGACGGATTTCGCGTCTGTTTCATTCCCTTTAATGTAGATAGTATACAACCCAATGGATGTCGGTCCATTGGCGATTTGGGCGTCGACGCTGGCTAATAATTCTCTGATTTCCTTTTGTGTTGCGTTGTCGGCGAATACGACATTTATTGTGGCAATATCGCTTATTGGCCTGCCGTCTGTACCGATTGCGGTAATGCCGTTGCCGGTGGATGTTAGCCATAAGGTGATTAATAAGGCAAATTGAGCAATCACAACGCCCCACGCTAACCGGGCGGAAGTAAAAAAATCGCCTAAATATTCTTTTGAGAATATGGATATATGCTCTTCATCTTCATGCTCTTCTTGGCCGGTTTCATGGGCGGTGCCTGGCGGAAGGGAAGTCGAAGTCTCTTGCGTTTCGCTGGTAGCTATCTCATCAGTCCGATTTCCGGCTTTGTCAATGCCTTCCTCCCGCCGCATGATGACGGTGGACTCTTCCTCTACACGAACTGGTTGGGTGGCGGAGGGCTGAAATTTTACGTTGGCTTGGATTCGAGTAAACAGTTGTTCGAAATGCCGATCAGTAA
>JASFLF010000470.1:0-4069 GCA_050118235.1 Gammaproteobacteria bacterium
AAAGGTGTCCCCACCAAACTGGAACAGTTTGATGAATATACCTATTATCAGCCTTATGCCACATCATTGCGGGTGGGCGACATCGGTTACCAAAACTACAAAGAAGGCAAATCCGGTATCAAAGCCAATTACGATGATTTGAATGCCTATGTTAAAAGTGTCACTCACGCCATCGAAACCCTGTGTCCGGATTATGAAAAAATTGGCGTTAAAGTCGACGGTGAATATCGACAATTGAACGCCAATCTTCTACAAATCGAAAATGAATACTACAGTTCCATCCGGCCCAAGCAATTGACCGGTCGCGAGGAAAAACCCAGTTCTGCGTTAACAAGCCGTGGTGTACGATATTTGGAACTGCGCTCGCTGGATGTGAACGTATATCATCCGTTAGGCATGCATGAACAACAGCTGTACTTTCTGGAAGCGTTCTTAATTTTTTGTTTGTTGCAAGACAGCCCGCCCATCAGCGCCGAAGAACGCAAAGCCATTGACAAAAACCTGTCAACCACGGCCCACCAGGGCCGAGACCCCGGATTGCAACTCAACTGCAACGACAAGCCGGTGTTATTAAGCACCTGGGGCCAGGACATTTGCCACGCTATGGAAAATGTATGCCGCACCCTGGATGAGTGGAAAAACGTGTCGGTTTACAGCGATGCGCTACAGGCACAACTGAACTTATTGCAAGATGCGAACGAAACTCCATCGGCGAAAATTCTTGCGGAAATGCGTCGCGAAAAAGAAGCGTTTTTCCCCTTTAGCATGCGTTATTCACAACAACACTATCACTATTTCCGCTCCTTGGAATTGCCCCCGGCCATAGAGCAAATGTTTGCGCGGGAAACGGTAAAGTCCCTACAACAACAGCGTTATCTGGAATCCACACAGGAAGTGTCGTTCGATGAGTATTTGGAGCGTTATTTCGCGCAGCTGTAACAATCCGCCAATGGTTGTGTCTACATAAATAAATCCCGACTAGTGCACTGTATCGTATTAAATATGAGGAATTTCATGAAAAATTTTAGTGGATTAAAACGCGCCTGGTTATTCATTGTGCTCATCATAGTCTTCGCCAACGTCGAAGCCGGTGGTTTACAGGACTTTAACGGCAAACCCGGCACCATTGAAAATTACGCCGGCAAAGGCAAATGGTTGGTGGTGATGTTGTGGGCATCGGATTGTCAGGTATGTAATCAAGAAGTCCATCAGTACACCGCATTTCACCAAAAACACGCGGACAAAGACGCCGTGATCCTAGGGGTATCCTTGGATGGGGCGGAGAAAATAAGCGACGCCAAAGATTTTGTATCGCGCCACAAAGTCAATTTCCCCAACCTCATCGGCGAACCGGAAGTGGTGGCCGGTTTGTATCAAAACCTCACTGGTTCAGAGTGGATAGGCACACCCACTTTTATGGTGTACACACCCAAAGGTGAACTCATCGGTGCGCAAGTAGGCGCCATACCGCCGGCAACCATTGAGTCATTTATCGAAAGAGAATCTCAAGCGGCGAATAATTAGCCTCACTTTCACGCTTTCGCATTAAACACCAATAATATCAATTAGATACCTTTCAGACTCTCGCCTAACTCCAAAACCCTTTGCGGACGTCCACAAAGGGTAATTTTTGGCAAAAAATATTAGTAATTTTATGGTTGTTCTGGTCTTAAATCTGCTATGCACTTGACAGCAGCCCGCGGACACCTTATTTGTTATAGGCATAAATTCTATAAAAAATAGTCGCTTTTAAACTAACTTATTGATAAATAGATAAAATGGGAAAATCACTGGTCATCGTAGAATCGCCCGCCAAGGCAAAAACAATCAATAAATACCTGGGCAAGGACTTTGTTGTGAAGTCCAGCATTGGTCATATTCGGGATTTACCCACCAGTGGCGGCAATGGAAAGTCCTCCACCTCCCCGTCGGAGCGAGCCAAACTGGCCGCTGAAGCCAAAAAACTCCCTCCGGAGGTACGGGAAAAACGCAAACGCGAACGCGCCCGCGAGGCATTGATCAAACGCATGGGCATAGATCCGGAAAACGGCTGGAAGCCCCAGTACGAAATTTTGCCCGGTAAAGACAAAGTCGTTGATGAGTTAAGCAAGCTCGCCAAAACCGCCGAAACCATCTATCTGGCCACTGACTTTGACCGTGAAGGGGAAGCTATAGCCTGGCATTTGCGCGAAGCCATAGGCGGTGAAGACAAGCAATTTAAACGGGTGGTATTCAATGAGATCACCAAAAAAGCCATCGAACAAGCGTTTGCTCATCCCGGTGATTTGAACCAAGACCAAATCAATGCCCAGCAGACCCGGCGCTTTCTGGATCGGGTGGTGGGGTATATGTTATCGCCCCTATTGTGGAAAAAAATCGCCCGCGGCCTGTCCGCCGGCCGGGTGCAATCGGTGGCCGTCAAGCTGGTGGTGGAACGGGAACGGGAAATCAACGCCTTTATTCCGGAAGAATATTGGGAAATCCACAGCGACTTGAAACCATCGGCCGCGGATCAATTCCGTGCACAAGTGGTTAAACAAGGCGAACAAAATTTCCGTCCCACCAATAAGGAACAAACAGATAAAGCGCTTAACGTTCTGGAAAAAGCCCAGTACGAAGTGGCCAAACGGGAAACCAAACCCTCAACCAGCAAACCCAAAGCGCCGTTTATCACCTCAACTTTACAACAAGCCGCCAGTACCCGGTTGGGTTTTGGCGTGAAAAAAACCATGCTCCTGGCGCAGCGGTTGTACGAAGCCGGCTACATCACTTACATGCGTACCGACTCCACCAACCTAAGCGCCGAAGCGGTACAAGCCTGTCGTGATTACATCGAGAAAAAGTACGGTAAACAATATTTACCCGAAAACCCCAATGTGTATACCAGCCGCGAAGGCGCGCAAGAAGCCCACGAAGCCATCCGTCCCTCTAATGTTGGTGTCATGATGAGCGATTTGAACAATATGGAACGGGACGCCGAGCGCTTGTACGAATTGATCTGGCGCCAGTTTGTGGCTTGCCAAATGCCGCCGGCTAAGTTTGACGTTACCACGCTGACGATTAAGGCCGAGGAATTCGAATTACGCACCAAAGGCCGCACCGTGCGCTTTGACGGTTGGACCAAGGCCTTGCCGCCACAACAAAAAAGTGAAGACGATATCATTCTCCCCGATGTGGATGTGGGGGACGTATTAAAACTGATCAAACTGGATCCCAGCCAGCATTTTACCAAACCGCCACCACGTTATTCCGAAGCCAGCCTGGTGCGTGAACTGGAAAAACGTGGCATCGGCCGGCCTTCCACTTATGCGGCCATTATCTCCACCATTCAGGACCGGGGCTATGTCACGGTGCAAAACCGACGATTCTATGCGGAGAAAATTGGCGAAGTGGTCACAGAACGTCTAATTGAAAATTTCAGTGACTTAATGGATTACGGTTTTACCGCGGGCATGGAAGAAAAACTGGATTCCATCGCCGAGGGCAAGGATCAATGGTTAAAAGTGTTGGATGCGTTCTACGCCGAGTTCAAAGAAAAACTGAATAAAGCGGATAGCGAAGACGATGGCATGCGCGCCAACAACCCGGTGGAAACCGACATTAAATGCCCGACGTGTAACCGTAATATGATGATAAGAGTGGGCTCCACCGGTGTGTTTTTGGGATGCTCCGGTTACAACCTGCCCCCCAAAGAACGATGCAAAACCACCATAAATCTGATATCCGGCGATGAAGCCGTGGATGTGGACAAAGATGAAGAAGGTGAAGCGAAAATCCTCAAAGAGAAGCATCGCTGCCCCAAATGCGGCATGGCGATGAACAGTTATCTCATTGATGAGGACCGCAAGCTGCACGTTTGTGGCGACAGCCCCGATTGTACCGGTTACGAAGTCGAACGAGGCAAATTCCGCATTAAAGGCTACGAAGGCCCGGTGATTGAATGTGACAAGTGCGGCGCGGATATGCAACTCAAGTCCGGACGTTTCGGCAAATATTTTGGATGCACCAACGAGGAGTGCAAGAACACCCGCAAACTGCTGAGAAACGGCGAACCGGCTCCACCCAAAGC
>JASFLF010000471.1:0-4067 GCA_050118235.1 Gammaproteobacteria bacterium
TACGCCAGTCAGCGTGGATTATATGTAAGATCGCGGACAGAAGAGTCCCGGAGTGACTCATACCAATCCAAAATACGAAGCTGGCGATGTACATGTCCCACATGTGCGGGTTGTTTAAATTCGCATATCCCATACCTTCGTTATACTGATAAGCCTCCGCCATTACTGCGCAGGCGATCATGGCTAAACACATCGCGACCGAGATCCAATAGGCTTTTCGCGGGTTTTCCATACTGCGCAAAACGTCGGCATTGATTTTCGCCCAAGCGATTTGCTCGTTAATATCTTTTTCGTTAACTATAGACATTACGCCGTCACCGTTTCTCTTTAGTTATTGATAATCGTTATTGATAATCGTTATTGATAATCGTCGTTGTGGATCCAAATGCCGTCGTTCGCCCGGTTCACACCTCTTCACGAACACGCTCCAGATACAGCACCGAAGGATCGACGTTTAATCCTTCAAACACTCGATAACCCCGCATATCCGGCTCTTGTTTATCCTGTTTATAAGGCCCCATTTTCACCTGATACTGTTCCCACAATTTGCGCACCTGGCTGTCTTCGTCCAGATAATCGCCGAACACCATGGCCGATGTGGGGCAAGACTGCACGCACGCGGGTTTGAAATCATCGTCACCCACTTTGCGGTTTTCCATTTTCGCCTTGTCCTTGGCAACCCGGATACGCTGCACGCAGAAAGTGCATTTTTCCATGACACCTTTGTCACGTACGGACAAGTCCGGATTCAATTGCATATTCAATGGCTCCGGCCAGGAAGATTCGTAGTAGGAGTAGAAGTTAAAATAGCGCACCCGGAAAGGACAGTTGTTGGAACAATAACGCGAACCAATGCAACGGTTGTACACCTGCGCATTGAGTCCATCCGGTGTGTGATACGTGGCCGCCACCGGACATACCGGCTCGCAAGTTGCTGAGTTGCATTGTTGGCACATCATAGGAAGAAAGCTGGCCCCTTGCTCGGGAAATTCTTTCTCGGCCAGATCCCAATAACGCTCGATGCGCATCCAATGCATAGCCTGGCCTTTTGCAAAACGATCCTTACCCACGACGGCCAGATTGTTCTCCGCATAACAGGCTGTGGAGCAGGCATTACAGCCTATGCACAAATCCAGGTTGATCATCATGGCCCATTTATGCTCGTAATCATGGTGCCCGCCTTCCTCGGCGCCACGGCGGTATTTGGACCAATGGTTTAGTACATTATCTAAGGACATGTTTACGCTCCCTCCGTACGTCTGACCTGCTCTACCGGAACCGTGCCGACCAGCTTGCGGCCCATTTGGGTATCGGTGGAACCGATTTTTACTATTTCGTCTTTCTCTCCGGTATTCGCTATTTTCACATTGGTGGCATACATGGCTAATTCACCGGTTTTTTGTTCTTGTGCGGGTGCCAGTATCTTCAAGGGATTTACCCCCAATCCTTTTGCATAGCGACCATACTCGATGTGTCCTTGCCCCATGGGTATAGCCACCACATCGGGATGGACGCCTTTGAGTAATACGGCCTTCAGGGTTAACTCTCCATGTTTCGAGCTGACCTTGATAATACTGCCTTGTTCGATGCCCAGTTTCTTTGCCGTACTTGGATGGATTTCGGCCCAGGAATCCCACACCACTTTTGCGATTTGGTCCGGCGCCTCCTGCAACCATGGCAAATTAGCATGACGCCCGTCCCACAAGCCTAAGCGCACGCTGGGCACTAAGACGAAAGGATATTGCGGATCACTGACCGGCGCTTTGGGTGCTTCTATATCGGCAACGCTAGCATTCAGCGGCTCATCGGTAGTCTGCACGTTGATAATGCCTTTTTGTAACACCGCATTCCAGGAATGCTCTTCGGAGGCGGGATTCTCTTTATAACTTGCTGGCATTGCCGAGAAGGCGTGGCGAAGATACGCATAGTAGTCGGCGTATTGGCCGTATTGATCTTTGTTTTTGTTTTGCAAAAGCGCCAGCAATACATCGCCAAACCCTCGTGTCGTCTCGTAGAGTCTTTCCATCAATGGCTGTTGCATGCTTATGGCCGGTTGCGCCGGGTGATAGGCCGGAACGTGGGTCCCCCAATCTTCCAGATAGGAAGCCGCCGGCAATATCACATCAGCAGCGGCTGTGGTTTCGTCCATAAACTGACTGATTGCTACTTTCAGGCCGATATTTTTCAACGCATCGTCCAAGCCCAATGCGGCGGGCGCGCTGTAAACCGGATTGGCGCCGTAGAAAAATGCCACATCCAGTTTTTTGTCTTGCGCATCCTGGGCAAACGCCAGCAAGTCAGCCGTACCGCCGGTTTTCGCTTCCAGTTGCGCAAACGCGAAAGCGCCGGGCGATTCAATGGTTTCGCCGATATTTCCCAACAATTGATTCAGGAGCATGATGGCGGCTGTAGCCGCATAGCCGTCCGTTTGCCCCTCCACCGGCGCACCGGCCAACACCAAACTGGGCGAGCGTTCATTAAGTAACTGGGCAACACGCTTGATTCGCTCAGCATCCACCCCGGTCTGTTTGGCAACACTCTCAACGCTATGTTGGTTAATCACATTGCGCACGGATTCCGGCAAAGCAGCAGCATCTTTATTGTGCGCATTGACTAATTCGTTGGCGATGGCCAATGCGATGGCGGCTTCACTGCCCGGTCGGGATGCGATCCATAAATCCGCGTTTCCGCCGGTCAATGACATTTTGGGTTCCACGGCCACCAGGAGTCCGCGCGGTTTATTGCTGCGGAATTTAGCGTATTCGCCGGCGAAATGTACCGGCGAGGCCATCCAGGAACCGAGAAAATCGGCCCCGAAAGATAAAATCATTTTCGCTTTGTCAAAACGTAACCTTGGCATGGCATCGCCCAACATGTCGCGGTTTACCGCTTGCAGGACTTTGTTGCTGACCACTTCGTGAGCGTAATGCTTACCGGAGCCGACACTCTCTAACAAAGCATTGAGCAGCACTTTTTGATGCCCGCTAACGGTACCGGTAATCCAGGCGACACGGGCACCTTCTGTGGCGTTCAATTTGTCATTAATTGTGGCCAGCGCCTGATCCCAGCCGACCATGGTCAAGCTGCCGTTTTTGCGGATCATGGGTTCTTTGATCCGGTCGGGATTGTAGTGCCCTTGTAGTCCGGCCTGGCCCATCATGCAAAGTTTTCCGCGGTTCACGCTGGAATTGGGATTGCCTTCCATTTTAAGTACACGGCCCTCACGCACCCGGCCTTGTGTGCCGCACGCCGCCGCGCATTGCGCGCACGTCGAGGCATACCATACACCAACACCGGGAATGACATATTCTTCCGGCATCAAGTAGGAAACCACATCTTCCTTGCCTTCTTCCAGCGTCACCGTGGTCGGCACATCGCATCCACCAAGAGCAGTACCTACACCGCCCCACCCCATCATTTTTATAAAACTTCTTCGATTAATCGTTCCAGTCATATCACCATCCGTCTCTATTCACTTAACGGGCTTGTACAAACCTTTAAATGCAGTCGTTCGTTATTATGTTGTTATTGCCAAGCCTATTTATGGCATTTCCAGCAATCGCCGGGGCCGCCATTGGCTTCGTGACATCGGCGGCAAAAACCCATAGTCAAGGGTTTGACCTTTTTCGCCACTGTCATGTTTTCCAGCTCGCCATGGCAAAAAGCGCATACTTCTTTCACATTCTCCACGGGAAAATCGCGATCAAAAACAAACTTTTTCAAATGTTTTTCGTGAGTGAAATGCACGAAATCCGGTAGGTCGTGCACTTTCTTCCAGCGCGGCGGCTCTTTGTTTTCCCAGTACTCGGTGAGTTTTTTGATTCTGGGTTTATCGGTGGCAATGGTTTTATGACATCCCATGCACTTGCTGGTGGGCGGAATACCTGCAACTTTGCTCCGCCGCGCGTAAGTATGGCAATACATGCAATTTATTTTGTTGTCCTTAACGTGTATGTTGTGCGGGAACTCTATGGGCTGACGCACATCTTTACCATTGTGCTCACCACTGGGTGGTACCACATCACCAGCAAACAACCATGCAGGAATTAGCAAACCGCTTATCATCA
>JASFLF010000472.1:0-4065 GCA_050118235.1 Gammaproteobacteria bacterium
AGCCACCCGACCAAGAACCCCCTGCAGAATGAGCCAGTTATCCGTCAAAGAGCTCGCCAAACGCTACCGTTCGCGAGAGGTGGTAAAAAACGTTTCCCTGGAGGTGACCAGCGGCGAGGTCGTCGGTTTGTTGGGACCAAACGGCGCCGGTAAAACCACCTGTTTTTATATGATTGTGGGGTTAGTACCCAGCGATAAAGGCAGTATTTGCCTCAACGACCATGACATCACCAAATACCCTTTGCATGCGCGCGCTCAAATGGGCATAGGGTATCTGCCGCAGGAAGCGTCGGTGTTCAGAAAACTCAACGTCGAGGACAATATTTTCGCCATCCTGGAAACCCGCAAAGACCTCAATTCCAAACAGAGACAAACCAAGTTGGAAGAGTTGTTGGAAGAATTACACATCACTCACGTGCGTAAAACCATGGGCATGAGTTTATCCGGTGGCGAGCGGCGCCGGGTGGAAATTGCCCGGGCATTGGCCACCGAGCCGTACTTTATCTTACTGGATGAACCTTTCGCCGGTGTCGACCCCATATCGGTGATCGATATTCAACGCATTATCAATCAGCTCACCAAAAAAGGGATTGGCATCTTAATCACCGACCATAATGTGCGGGAAACCCTTGGCGTTTGCCAACATGCCTATATTATGAATTCAGGCGAAGTTCTAGCAAAAGGCACGCCACAAGAAATCCTGGAAAATCAAGATGTTAAGAAAGTATACCTGGGTGAAGACTTCAGATTGTGATGACAAACCGCGTCAATTGGCAAAAAAGATGCTATATCTTATAGATATGATACAGAGAGAGGTATATTAGGTACAGAAAAGGCAAAAAGAGCGCCATAAATAAAAACCTCATTTGATAGTCACCTTGATTACAAATACATTAAAATAACTAGCGAAGCATAAACCGACACTCCATATGAAACAGACGTTACAGTTAAAACTTGGCCAAACATTAACCATGACCCCACAATTGCAGCAAGCCATTCGCTTGCTGCAATTGTCTTCCTTGGAACTGCAAACCGAGATTCAGGAAATCCTGGAAACCAATCCCATGCTGGAAGCTTCGGAAGATTCCTCCCAAAACGACAGTTCGGACGATCAAGACAGCGAGTTGCAGGCGTCCGACAGCAGCGAAGCGGCCAATGACGCAGATAAGTCTTCTTCCAGCAGTAGTGACAACGAGGAGGTTACCACCCGCTCTGAAACCAGCGAACGGGAGCTGGATTCTAGTCAACAAGACGATATCCCTGATGATTTGCCCGTGGACAGCGACTGGGAAGACACCTACGACAGTTACTCCTCATCGAAAGGCTCCGATAACGAAGATACCCGAGGCATGGAGCAACCGGCCAGCAGCGGCGAAAGTCTGTCCGAACATCTGATGTGGCAAATGCAGATGACGCCGTTTAGCGATACGGACATGGTTATTGCCACGGCAATTATCGACTCTATCGACGAAAGCGGTTTCCTGTCCGGCAGTCTGGAAGATATATACGATAGCTTAAAAGACGAATTGGATATCGAATTGGATGAAGTGGAGTCGGTATTACGACGCGTGCAAAGTTTTGATCCACCCGGCGTCGGCGCCCGCAATCTACAAGAAAGCATGAAAATTCAGTTGGGTTATTGTGACCCGGAAACGCCCTGGCTGGAAGAAGCCAGGCGAGTGGTGAACGACTATTTTGAATTGCTTGCCAAGCGCGAATTCAACGTGCTGATGCGACGCATGAAATTATCACAGCAGGATTTACAACACGTTATCAGTCTCATTCAAAGTTTAACCCCCCGGCCCGGCAGTCAAATCTCCAATAACCAAACCGAATATGTTGTGCCCGATGTATTCGTACGCAAAGTCAAGGGCCAGTGGAAAGTGGAACTCAATCCTGATGTGACCCCCAGATTGTCCATCAACTCACTGTACGCCGGCCTGGCACAAAAAAACAGTAACAGCAGCGACACAGCGTACATGAAAAACCATTTGCAGGAAGCCCGCTGGTTTTTGAAAAGCCTGAAAAGCCGCAACGAGACGTTGTTGAAAGTGGCCAAATGCATCGTGGACCGGCAACGGGATTTTCTCGAAGAAGGCGACGAAGCCATGAAACCCCTGGTTATGCACGACGTGGCGGAAGTGGTAAACATGCACGAATCCACTATCTCACGGGTGACTACTAAAAAATATATGCATACGCCACGGGGAATTTATGAATTAAAATATTTTTTCTCCAGCCATGTCAGCACCGCCAGTGGCGGAGAATGTTCGGCCACCGCCATACGCGCCATGCTGAAAAAACTGATTGCCGCCGAGGAAGCCAACAAACCCTTAAGCGACAATAAGTTAGCCATCATGCTAGGCAAACAAGGCATTAACGTGGCTCGCCGCACGGTGGCGAAATATCGTGAAGCCATGCAAATACCACCGTCAAATGAACGCAAACGTTTAGTATAAAACGCTGGAATTCCACTAACGGTGCTTGTATCATCCTCGGTCTTTTCCCGCGATTATCAAGCGCCGAGCAACAATTAAAAACAAAGGAGAGCCGCCGGATTGTATGTGTAGTTAGGACATCGCTTTTGATCCACAACACTTTGACCCACAACGCGGGGAAAAAGGGAGGAACCGTCCAAACCATACCACACCAACGCCTGGCTCTCTGTCCATATCAGTGTAGGAGATTTAACATGCAAGTAACTATCACCGGACATCACGTAGAGGTAACCGACGCTTTACGCGATTACGTAAACAGCAAATTGGAGCGCTTGGAGCGCCATTTCGATCAAGTGACAAATATTAACGTCATCTTAACCATCGAAAAGCTGGTACAGAAAGCCGAAGCGACAGTTCCGGTGAACGGCAGCAACATCTTCGCCAATGCGGAGGACCAGGACATGTACGCGGCCATCGACGCATTAGTGGACAAATTAGACCGTCAAATCATTAAACGCAAAGAGAAGGTCACCAGCCACCATCGCAGCGAAGGCTCCATTAAAAAAGCGCAGTTGTGACATCAACGTGACCTAACCTTTCTATTGACGCTATGCAGTATTGATTTGTCAATGTATTTTGAGTTATGGAATTACAAGACATCATTGATCCTGATCGCATCGCATATGACATCGATGTAAGCAGCAAAAAGCGCGCACTGGAAACCGTGAGCGACATCTTGGTGAAGGGCGGCGGCGAAAACCTGGTCTCGCACGATATCTGTGAAAGTCTCATCGCCCGCGAAAAACTCGGCAGCACGGGCATCGGTTGCGGCGTCGCCATACCCCATGGCAGACTGAAAAACACCGAGAAGACTCTCGCGGCATTTATCAAATTGCATAAAGGCGTGGACTATGACGCCATCGACAATCAAGATGTGGATTTGATTTTCGCTTTGTTAGTACCGGAACATTCCACTGAAGAGCATTTAAAGATTCTGGCGGAAGTGGCAGAAATGTTTAGTAACGCGGAATTCCGCGAAAAGCTACGCCATGCCGATAACCAACAAGCCTTATGGAGGCTGCTGAAAAACTGGAAAAAAAAGGTATCTGTTTAAAAGAATGAACGGTTATCCCTGATAACGTTCTATGATCCAACACAAAACGCTCCGAACTAAACCATAAGCGCAGGTTTATGCAAACCTTTATGAACGGTGAAAGCTGGTAGTCATGGCGCAGCCACTAACAACCGGCATCTTGTTCGAAAACCACAAAGACAAGCTATTACTGGATTGGCTTGGCGGATGGGGCGGTAAAGACAGGCTTATCACTGAAGATGATAAACACCAGCGTCGTGTATCACTTATCGGTCATTTAAACGCCATCCATCCCAATCAAATCCAAATTCTCGGCCCCTGGGAACTGGAATACCTGAACCAGCTGGGCAAGAACACACATCACGATGTCATTGCCCAGTTGTTTTCCAATCGACCTGCCGCCATTATCGTGACCGATGGCTTATTGCCGGACCCGGCATTGATTAAAATGGCCAACGACCAAGATGCACCGCTGTTTACTTCCAGCGTCAGCAGTCAAAAACTCATTAATATTCTGCAACATTATCTGGAACA
>JASFLF010000473.1:0-4061 GCA_050118235.1 Gammaproteobacteria bacterium
TACTGCGGATCTTGCGAGGCCAGCGAGGGCACGGCCGGGTCTTTGCTGACGCCGTGCGATCCGTGACAACCCCCACAATTGGCACTCAACGGTTCACCGGTGGCCGGATCACCAACAGCTGGAGGATCCCTTTTGACCGGTGTTTGCGAGGCGAAATACAATGCCATGGATTCGATATCAACGCGGTTCAATGCACTCACCATGACTTCTTTTTCCGCAGAGGCAATAGTGCGTTTGCCGCTTAAATAATCATTCACAGCCGAGATAAAATAAACCGGCTGCTGGCCCGCGAGATTGGGAATGCCTGCTTTGGTACTATTGCCATCTTCGGCGTGACAACCGGCACAGGCACCGGCGGTTTCCTTGCCTTTCTCGTAAGGGGAAACCATGGCGGTTTGAACCAGTTCGCTTTTCACCGGCGGCAAACTGGCATAGTAGTTTGCCACATTTTCAATGTCTTCTTTGGTCATGCCCGCGGCCATATCTTGAAGGGCGGCATGAGTGCGTTTGCCCTCGCGGTAAGCATTTAACGACGCTATCAGATAATCCGCGTATTGAGCCGCCAAATCAGGAATATTCTCGTTGGCGCCCTTGCCGTCCAAGCCATGACATCCGCCACAACTATTCTTGGCAATACTTTTACCCGCGGAAATATCCGCACTTGATGTTGATGAAGATTGTTTAGAGTCCGGTTTTTCGCCACAAGCAAACAGCAATACCGTTACTGACATGACCCCCAATAGCACTTTCATTGGAATACGTTTCATAAATGACCTCTTGGATTTACAAAGCGATGAGCACTAAGTGCGTGCTCGCCGTGTTCAATAGGCGAGTGTGTGAGGCGATTATAATCGAACACTCATCGCTCGCCTATTTTTAAAATGACTCTCCTGCTTAGAAATGCACCCTTAGCCGTATAACACATTTCCCCAGAAACCGAGCACTACCAGGGCTAACAATCCCAAGCCAACAAGAATCAGCACCGCACCCAGTATCTTGGAACCCGTAGTCATAGACTCTGACGGTGCGTCCACCAGGAATTTGTCCAACTCGCCGGATTCAACCAAACGTTGATATTCCAGAGTATGCTCATGTTTAAAATCTTCCAAAGGCACCGTACCGGTGAACATCGCAATATCCTGCGGAAATTTATCCGGTCGAAAGTGGCTGTTAAAAAAGTGTACTGTAAACAGGAACACTGCAGCCAGAAACGCCTCCTCCCCATGAACAATGGTGGCCACATTAAATACCCAGCCCGGCAGCATCGAAGCAGTAGCTTCCGGAAACCACATCATGATGCCACTCACGCCCACGATAGTTAAACCCCAGAACGGTGCCCAGTAGTCGAATTTCTCCCAGTAGGTCCACTTATCAAATACTGGACGGGGCCCTTTGCCGAAGAACCATTTAAACATCGCCCCGGCGTCTTTAAAATCTTGCCAATTGGGCATTAAGGAACGAGCCCCGAACCATGTCCAAGTCTTGCAGTTGCGGATAATACACCAGGCAATCATCAGTAAATGGATCACAAACACACTAATGAACGTCAACGCGCCTATGCGATGCAACACGGCCGCCACTTCAGGGCCGCCAATTATTTTCATCACCGTAGGTGCCCAGAAACTGTCGGCGTAGAGCACGGTCATGCCGGTTAAAACTAACACCATGACACCGAGCACCAGAGCAAGATGTAAAATACGCCAAGACCGGGTGAAGCGCATAAAGTGTTTGCCCTTAAGTGCGGGTTTGTCTTCCGACTTCTCTTCTGTGCCGCGCAATTCATCGGTATTGACATGTTGCTGGCCCTTGCGTTGTTGGCGTTCTTTGTACTCGCGGTAAAACCACAAGGCCGCGTGCCCCCAGAAGAAAGTAAATACCCCTGCCAACAGGCCAATCATAAATTTGGAAGCAATCCACATATAGGGATATTTCTCATAGTCGTGGGTATTGCCATGCGGATGAAAGCTGAGAAAACCTTCGGAGGCGTTTTCGTGACATTTCCGACAGGTCTGAATACGATTATTCACATGCACCTGCGAGGCGGGATCCTTCACCCGTTGTATGCCGTGCGAGCCGTGACAATCAAAGCATTTGGCGGTGTAGGCGTAACCCAACCGGTTCACTTGACCGTGGTAGGTACCCATATAGGTTTTCAGGTTTTCCCTATGGCAGGTGCCGCAGTTCTTGGTAATCAGTAAGCGAATGGATGCTTGTTCCGGTGAGTCGATATCATGTGTCGTATGACAATCGCTGCACACTGCGGCATTGATATTACCGTTTTGTGTGACTTCTTTGCCGTGCACGGAAGTTAGATACAAGTTTTTTTCAGCTTCATGACACTTTCCGCACACTTGCGGAATTTGCAAGCGCCTTTCCACACGCTCCATGCTTTCTTCCGGATAAATATAATGGGCGTTATGGCAGTTGTAACACGTGGCATTGGTGCGGGATTGATCTTGCATGCTGGGACGGGCATGAATGGAGTTCATATAGCTGTCGATTTGCTTAACCACTACACGCAGGCGCGCAAATTCTTCTGTTTTGCCTTCACGTTGGGCTTTGTCCCATAATTCTCGGTGACACTGCACGCAACCGACTTTTCGATCGATGTTCTTGCGATGAGGGATTTGTAAGATGTCTTGGTGACATTCGACACAACCGCGTTTGGCGTGCACACTTTTTAGAAATCCGTCTTTGTCGACGTGCAGATCACGCATTTGTCCATCCGGACCGGGAACAGCAAAGCCTTGAAAGCCGTGACACCCCAAACAAATGGAATTATCCGGTCGTTTGTTAGCTTGAGTGGCGCCGCTGCTTTCACTGGAAGCTTCTACAGCTTCCGTATCAGCCGATTCTTCGGTCTCAGCCGCCAATGCCCCGTAACCAGGCAAGCCTGACAAACATATAAAAGCCAATAAATATTTGTGCGTTATGTTGTGAAATCTCATGGCTTACTTTTCCTTTTACATACTCATTTTGTCATTACCAATTACGTGAAAATGACACAGCGCAAAGCATCATGTGTATCGTTACTCAAGCTGCCTTTGTCGAGGGTTCTTCATGATCATTAGATTTGTTGTTATTGTCCAAATACCTACGCTTGCCACTCAGGTGCGGCAACGATTTTATAGTCATGATTATGGTATATCAGCATTTACTTAATTACAGCACCCACTCAATTCGTTCTGATAGGTAATTACTCTCATTTTGATCCACATCAAATCAGTGAAAGGCCCAGTGGCATATTTCGACACAATCCCAAGGCAAATCCCTACACAGAATGATCTGTAGAAAATACATGCAAACATTTTCAATACTTCGCAAATGCTGTCATTGACTTGGGTCACGTTTGACAACGTGAACAACGTGATAAGAACAGTCGACGTATTACTTCGACTGGATAGCGAGGAAACCGCTAGCCCGCATTTCTCACCAGGGGGCGAGATGATCGCGCAGAGATTTGGATTTACAAGGGATTTTCAGAAGGAGCAGAATACCGGCTGTATTTCCGACTGAGGACAATTCCTTGTGGATTCAAAGATCAAGCGAGGGCTCGTCATCCTGGTGAGAAATGCGGGCTAGGGTTTGGAATGGATGAAAGGATCGGAATAAATTTCTTTTAAAGACGCTCCCGCCAGAAACAGCGCCCGGCTGGTATCGTTCACCATGGCCGGCTCACCGCAAATGTAAGCCCGCCAGCCCGATAATTTGGGATTTTGCTCCAACGCGACCGCTGTTGCCCGCCCGTGCAAGACATCGGCACCGGATTCTCTGGACACACAAGGAACGTATTGGAAATTAGTATGGTTGTACGCCAATTGTCGAAGTTCTTGCTGCAAATAAATTCCAGCCATGGTACTGCTACCGTGGTACAGCTTAATGGTACCCTGGTGAGTTTGGTGCAATGCATCGCGCACAATGCCGTACAGCGGCGCCAGTCCCGAACCGGTGCCTATTAACAGCAAACTCTGTTGGGCTTCGCCCGCCACATAAAAACAATTACCAATAGCATCGCTAATGGATACCGTATCGCCCACCTTAAGCTCATTGTGCACCCAGCC
>JASFLF010000474.1:0-4060 GCA_050118235.1 Gammaproteobacteria bacterium
TGGTTTGCTTCCGCACCACCATTAGGTGTACCACCTGTGGAGTTTCCCGCACCTAAGTTGTGCCAGGAATCCGCAATACTATTCAACTGGCCGGCGAACACGCTGCTGGATGCAACCAGTGCCGCGCCAACAATCGCCGTACTTATAGCGGTTTTTGAAAATATTCTTTGCTTCATTTTTAGACCCCCTATGCCTTCGCTCTGTGAGAATTACCACTTAAAACAGTAGTCCCTGCTGCTTTGCAAGTAGTAAAGTTTAAAAATTAAAGTTTTGCTCTGAATTAGTAATTAATATCACATGATTAAATTCTTTGTCAAACAAAACCGTTATAAAATTAATGAATTGGCTTGGTATTTCAAAAAAGACGATAAGAATATTTTATTTGCCAAACCAATAAGTTAGGCTAGCGATCTCGCATCGCAACCAAAGAAACTCGGCGATTATCTGCCGTAAATACCAAATGTTCCATGAACCAGGAAAAATCCCAAACAAACCGTCAAATTCCTGGCGATATGCAGTGCCGCCGCCCTCAACAATCAAAGTGGTAGTTGTAGCACTATGGACAGTACTAAGAACGATACAAGGTCGTAGCCATGAAGCGCTTTGCAAACGCATCGTCAATTCAAATACAAACCAACATCTTGCTAAACTGTTTTGCTTATCACTGTCTTTATTGTTAAGTAAAAAAACGGGGTCATATGACCCCGTTAGTCGTCTTACCTGTTATTATTCTTAGCCGGCTTATTCGTTGTTATTATTTAAAATCTTTGCGCATGCCAATGCTAATGACGCTTTGCCCGGAATCATCGTCCACGTCGCTGACGCGATAACCGCCAAACACTCTGGTGTTTTTGGAAAACTTATAGATTGCGCCCAAGGCGTAGTAAGTGATGTCTTTGGATTCGTTCTTATCCGCGGTTTTAGGGTCGTCTTTCACATCGCTATCGTTCAAACCAAATTGCGCTACAAACGTGCTTTTACCGAAAGTTCCCTGATAGCCCGCGAATACAAAAGTAGGCTTGGTTGTCTTAGCGGGATCTTTCGTTGCATCTTTTTGTTCGGTCCCCTCGTATTGCAACGCGAGTTTATGAGCGCCTCCGGCCAATCGCAATTGCCCCCCCACTTTCCACGCCGAATATTCATTTTTACCGGCGCGATCTCCTTGATCCGCTAACGCCACAATCACCTCGCCCATTTTAAATTCCGCTTTGGCCGAGGCGGTATAAGCGCTATCGTCCTCGGATGGTGCGTAAGTGACCCGGAGGCCTACCGGCCCCAGTTTTGGTGAGTTGTAACCAACGGATTTACTGACAAATCCCGTATGACCAAAATCCCCCTTAGACATACCGCCGTTCTTGCGTGCTTCAAGGGTGGTAGTTACAAATGGATCGTACGCGACGCCACCCGCGTATTTATACGCTGATTTCAATCGACCTAACTCCACTTGACCGAAACCACCTTTTAGTCCGACAAAAAGTTCCCGCGAAGTAAGAGCAACGCCGGTTGAAGAACATGAGGCTCCAGTCAAAGGTAAAGCATCTGCTGTGCCGTCACCATCATGATCATAGGCATCGGCTACGCCATCCCCATTTGTATCCAAGTTCAACTCAGGCGCAGTAGTAGTCAGATTTTCACAAACAGTGGAAGAATTACCATCGGCGGTATCCAGTTTGAATTCAAACTTGGCCAAGCCTTTTAACCCACTGCCAAGGTCTTCCGTTGCCACTACGCCAAGACGGCCGCGAGCGTTATCCACAACGTCCACATAGGTATCGCGATCACCTTGTGGATCAATACTGGCCACTTCAACCTGGGCCATGCCGTATACGGTTACATCGTCTTCGGCGCTGGCGATTACCGGAGCCACTAGTGCAGCCACAGCCATTGCGATAAGATTTTTTTTCATGGTTGTCCTCCCCATTTCTATTTTTTTTAACCTAGCTCGCGTATTTATAACAGGTCTTGACAAAAGTGCAACAGGGACCACAATAAATTGCGTAAAATTTCGGCAAAGTGTTGGGGAAAAGAGACATATTTATGGATGCAAAAAAAATGGCGGGAGATTTCTCCCGCCATTTTTTTAAGCAGCGTTACGGAACGCGATTAACGTTTCGAGAATTGCGGCCGTTTACGCGCTTTATGTAAACCGACTTTCTTGCGTTCCACGACTCGAGCGTCACGCGTTACCAGACCCGCACGGCGCAGGGGGGAGCGTAAGGATTCGTCGAATTCGATCAATGCCCGGGTAATGCCATGGCGAATGGCGCCTGCTTGACCGCCGTTGCCGCCGCCGCTGACAGTGACGTTAATGTCGAACTTGCCCATCATATCGGCAATCTCCAAGGGCTGGCGAACCACCATGCGGGCGGTGACCCGGCCAAAATATTCATCCAGGGCACGCTTGTTCACAGTGATATTGCCGCTGCCGGGGGTTATAAAAACACGGGCGGATGAGCTTTTTCTTCGGCCCGTTGCGTAATATTGAGTATCTGCCATGACTGTCGATTCTTTATAGGGTTACGGTTTAAAGTGAATGATTATATTTCCAGCGACTGGGGTTGTTGCGCCGCATGGGCATGTTCAGGGCCTGCGTACACTTTTAATTTGCGGTACATGGCTCGTCCCAAAGGATTTTTCGGCAACATACCTTTTACCGCGATTTCGATCACCCGCTCAGGGGATTTTTCGATCATTTTCTCAAAAGACGCTTCTTTAATACCCCCCGGATAACCGGTGTGGTGGTAATACATTTTGTCTTTGGTTTTATTGCCGGTGACGCGCACTTTCTCTGCGTTGACGATGACGATGTAATCACCCGTATCCACGTGCGGTGTGTATTCGGGCTTGTGCTTGCCTCGCAGACGCCGTGCCACCTCCGTGGCCAGACGACCCAAGGTTTTGCCTGCGGCATCAATCACATACCAATCGCGCTTTACTTCTGCGGGCTTAGCGCTAAACGTTTTCATTGTTTTGTTGGCTCCAAAATTCGATAGGCTTAGAAAAGGTGCAGGATGGTAATTCTTACCGGCTGACTTGTCAAGCAAAAAGGCTTTTGGCCCGGACAGTTCAACTCCATCGCAGTTTAATTGCCGCACGGATGTGGTTTAACCGGCCGTGAAAAAAATGGTCGGCGTCGCCCAGCCACTCGTACGATACGGAATTGCCCTGGCGGTGCACCCAGGCGGAAACTTTTTCCGGGGCGATGATTTCGTCTTTACCTCCCTGGATCACCATCCAAGGTATCTGGATTTGAGCACCGGCGCTAAAATCATACTTGGTGACGGGCGGTGCAACCAGCAACAAACGCTCTGCGTTCACCTGCTTATGGGCCTGAAACGCCACATAGGAACCAAATGAAAATCCGGCCAACCATAGCGGTGCCTCCGGATAACGTTGTTTGAACCAATCGCACGCGGCGATCAAATCGCTGACTTCGCCGCGTCCTTGATCAAAACGGCCTTGCGAATGCCCCACGCCTCGAAAATTAAATCGCAAGGTGGGCAAGCCCATCTCACCGAAAGTATTGGCGACCATGTGCACGACTTTATTGACCATACTGCCACCGTACAGGGGGTGGGGATGACAAATAATGGCGATGGGACTGTTGCTGTCCCGATCTTGGGGGCATGCCATCACAGCCTCAAGCCCACCCGTCGGGCCGGGGATCAAAAAATGCTCACCTAAATCGGGGGCTTCTTCCAAACTGTCGTATAGGTGCAACTCGACCCGTGAACTGCCGTTGAAATCCATACCCATCTTCGAGGTTCGTGATTCGTCCGGTTAAATTTGCAGCCGCTTGACAATACGACCATTGATTAAATGTTCTTCGATTATCTCGTCGATATCCTCTTGATCCACGTAGGTGTACCAAACATCATCGGGATAAACTACCGCCACCGGACCTTGTTCACAGCGGTCCAAGCATCCTGCGGTGTTGACCCGCACGTTGCCTTGTCCGGCAATGCCCAGTTCCTTGGAGCGCTGCTTGGCATAGTCTCGCATGGCTTGGGCACCGAAATTCTGGCAACAGGTTGAACCGTCTTCGCGTTTGTTGGTGCAA
>JASFLF010000475.1:0-4035 GCA_050118235.1 Gammaproteobacteria bacterium
AGCCATAGACAAAGTGTAAGTCAACTACCGCCCTATGCGGTGCGACTTGCCTCCAGTGCCATGGATAAAAATCATGCTTTCCGTGTTGGGACCAGCGCATGGGGGCTGCAATTTCATCCAGAGTTTGATGCGGATATTACGCAACACTACATAAACTATTATCGTCCGGAACTCGAGAGCCAAGGCGTCAACGCCGAGCAGTTGCTGCGGCGATGCGAAGACAATGGCATAGGTTCTCTAATACTGCACAGATTTCTTAAGTATGTAGCAGCCAATGCAGATGATTAATTGGCCACCCATTGGCCGCCGGAAAATACGTATTCTGTTTTTCCATCCCCGGACATTCTGATCCTGGTTTTGAAGCCGTCTTTGCTGCCTTGCACAGGCAGGTATTGACCTTGAAAAAATATTTCACTGACTTCCTTGATGCCGTCATAGCGTGCGTCAATGTATCCATCACCGTTTAAGTCGAAATAGCGTATCGCGCCTAAACCTATGGTGAATGATTCCGGTTTGCCTTGCAGGTCTTTTGCCAGGGAAAACTCCCCGTACTGACGAATATGAATGTTGACGCCAAGATTGTCGTCCAACTCGAAAATATTGAGATTGTGGTTTTCCAAAGGAATGGCGTAATTAGTGACATTGCCGATTCCGGCATGTGTGGCGGTAACGTCTAGTTGGCGTTGATATTCGACGTAGTTCGAATTGGGGAAGGTTACTTTGTTCCATTCCGGGCCATATTCTCTGGCCTGCGCTGGTGAAATCCATTGAATATCGGGAACTAGAGTACCGATAAATTGAGTGACAATAATCGCTGCCGCGAACAATAAGACGTTTTTCATGACATACCTTTATGAGCAATGAATTAAATTGTTTGGCATATTACCTTTAAGAATCCACAGTGTGCAACCGCGGTTCACTTGGCGCGAGGCGCGTGGACCGTGTGCGAATTGAGCAAAAAATCTCTTATGCGGGAATCCAGCGTATACCTGATTTTGCAGTTACTACCCGTAGTGATAAATCCAACATGACCGCCTTTGTCACTAAGTTCCAAAGTGGTGGAGGGTGACAACTCGTGGTCGTGGGGAATGACCTGCGGTGTCATAAATGGATCGTCTTTGGCGTGAATGATCAAGGTAGGCCGCTCGATGGTGGGTAAATATTGACGACTACTACTCACCGCATAATAGTGGGCCGCGTTGTCAAAACCGTGTAAGGGCGCCGTCACAACATCGTCAAATTCACGTAGCGTTTTGATTTTTGCGACGCGTTGTAAATCGAACGGGGCGGGGCGAGCGGCGAATTTGTTCATGACATTGTTTACTAAGCTGCGCAACAAATGTAATTGGTAGAGCCTGGCAATACCACGATTCAATGTATCGGCGCAAATATCCAGTTGAAACGGCACTGACACCGCCACCGCGGCACGCAGGGGATTGGAGCCGCCGGATTGACCTAGCCATTTAAGCAATACGTTGCCGCCCAGGGAGATGCCCACCGCATACACGAGCGTTTGCGGTTCACGGGTTGTTATCTGCTTCACGAGGTAGGCCACATCATCGATATCGCCCGAATGGTATGCCCGGTCCAGGCGGTTGGGTTCGCCGCTGCAACCGCGAAAATGCATCACAACACAACGAAATCCGGCAATTTGCAACTGGCACAGTAATCCCGGAATGTAGTGGGACCGGTATGAGCCTTCCAGGCCGTGCAATATCACCACAATGGGTTTATTGCTTTGGGAATCCGTCCAAACCAAATCGATAAAATCCCCATCCGGCAATTCCAGGCGTTCGGTTTCAACCGGTGGATGGTGTCGATTGCGAAACACAAACGGCCAAAGCGTTTGCAGGTGTGAATTGGCAAGATACCATGCGGGTTTAAATGAGCTGGCTTTAATCACTGAAATTCTTTGCGTATTGAAAATAATTGAAAGCGTACAAACTGTGAATCAATGCGCATCCTGTACAGGGTCACTGGTCGATATATTATCCTAAAATCATCAGTTGATCGCTTCAATGAGGTATTAAGCGCATGTATATTATCAACAAACTAGAAAGGCGGGCATTCACTTGTTGAGTGAAAGCGCTACACCATGCATAGCAGCCCTGAGTGCCCGCCTGGCTATACAAAAAAACTCGCTAAGGACCGGGCCATTAACTCCTTTTTTTGCCTACAGGGATGTAGGTAAGGAGCGTGAGCAGGAGCGGCAGCTTTGTTACGCCAGTCGAACACTCAGAACTACTCTGCATGGCGTCCAACTGATGATTTTAGGATTATAAAAGCAAGGCAATGTAGGACATATTGTCCGAGTATTAAAATCGAAAATAAACCGCAACGATGTCACATTAAATATCTACATTCCAAGGCACCAAACTTGCTTGACATATGGGGCGCCCGTTTTTATTTTGCAATAAAAACTCGATAACCACTTGATTTATAACTAAAAGGAATTGCGCTTGAGCACGCAAAACAACCCAGCTGTCGATTTGGATTCGCTAAACAATATTTCGCCATCCGACTTGCCGTGCCCTCCGCAATCCGCTTTGCATGTCATGAGGGCGTGCTCCGACAATTCCGTAGACCTTGGGCAAATCGCCAAGATGGTCGTCAACGATCCGGTGTTAACAACTGAACTACTGCGCGTGGTAAACAGTTCGTTTTATGCACTGGGCCGGGAACTGACGTCGCTCAGCCGCGCTATTAGTATCGTGGGGCAGCGGGCATTGCGTAATATTGTATTATGCTTGTCGGTGCGGGATTTAATCAATAGCGGTTCCATCGACGGTTTTGATGTATCGGCGTTTTGGGAACACACCTTGCGGCGTGCAGTCAGTGCCCGATTGCTGGGGACATTGTTGGATGCCAGGTTGAAGTACGACTCTGACGATTGTTTTACCATTGGACTGATCCAGGATTTCGGTTTACTGGCTCTGTTTTATGTAAATCCAGAGAAAGCGCAGGTATGGAATAGCTTGGCTAGCGTCGATCCCGATACCCGCCTGGACCTGGAAAACCAGCACTTTGCTCGTACTCACGATCAACTGGGGCAAAAGCTGGCGCAACTCTGGCAATTACCGGACGATTTTGCCCATGCATTAGGTCATCATCACAATGTCATTGGCGATCCGCACGCAACCGATTTGAGTAAATTACTCTATTGCGCCGATTGGATGGCCGCCGTATTCAGCAGCGATAACAAAGGCGGTATTATCGATCAATGCCGCTGTGTGCTCGATGATATGTTTGGCGTTGACGCGGGCGATATCAACCATCTTCTTACAGCCGTGCCTACAGAAACCGCCCGTGCGGCGAGCATGTTGGGGCTTAAAATCGATCAGCAAATCGACTTTGAACACGTGTTGCGCGAGGCCAACATTACCCTGGCCGAAGCCAATCTAAGCTACCAAGAATTGACCTGGGAACTGGAAAAAGCGCTGCAGGAGCGGGATCGCCTGGCCGCTGAGCTGAATCGAGAACTGGAACTTGCCAGGGAAATTCAGCAAAGTTTGTTGCCACAAACCAGCTCCGAATCACTCCCTATCACCGGTGTTAATGTTTCGGCGCGGCACTTGTCAGGGGATTTTTTCGATTACTTTCCACTGCCGGACGGCAAGCTGTATTTCAACCTGGGTGACGTCTCCGGTAAAGGTATGAACGCGGCGTTATTAATGGCTAAAACCAGCAGCTTATTTCGTTGTTTGGGCAAAAAGGTTTACAATCCGGGTGATCTGCTGGCGCTAATTAACAATGAAATTTGTGAGACATCCGTGCGTGGCATGTTTGTCACTATGATTGCGGGGATATACGATGTCGGCACCGGCCTGTTGCGTTTGGTCAATGCGGGAAATCCTCCGGGATTGTTATTTGAGCGCGGTGGCAAGATTCGCCTCCTGGAAGCGCAAACACCACCGCTGGGCGTTGTTCCCGGACTGAAGTTTCCAGAAATCAAATGTCAACTCAATGGCGGAAGTTTGTATTTGTTCTCCGATGGCGTCACCGAGGCCCATACAGAGGACGGCCGTGAACTCGGCG
>JASFLF010000476.1:0-4032 GCA_050118235.1 Gammaproteobacteria bacterium
CCCAATGGTTTTGCCGCTGTTTTGCGGGTGATATCCAACACTTTTTGAGGTATATCCATGTGTTCGCGATGCGCTTGCATCCCTTTGCTATTTTCTAGTTCGTTGTGTGACTAACTTACAGAGTTTTGTTCTAAGTAGTGTTTACACTTGACGACGATAGTATCCGTTTTACTGCCAATTTTCCCCTAACGTTGCATAACATTGGATGCAGGGGCTTCTAGAGTGGTATTTTCAGGGTCTCGCACAGGTTTTTCCGGAGCGGAGCTCACTCCCGGCAACTGCTCCATGCGTCGCCTAAAGCGCCTACTTTTGGTGCTCTACCTCGTACATCCATGCACTCGTATGTGAGGATTAGAAAAATCGAGCACGGCCCTGAAAATGCCGCTATAGAAGGAGCGAAGCGGTCCTGCGCCGAAAATTTGCGCAACGTTAGGGTTTAGACTACGAATCGAATTCACGGATTAGGCTGACCAGGCTTGGACAACGCAAACAAAGGTTATCTGGTCGTGTATTGCAATGGTCAGTAACTGAGTTGCGCCTCACTTTAGACCGGCGGCGGATCGAAATTGTACCGTTGCGGCACCGACGAAAACGCACTAACAAGCCAAGCTTTCAATTCGTCCAGCTTGTTTAGGTCATACTCGTAGTATTTATGATTACTTACGTCGAAAGGCACTGCTACTGAGCTCTTCTGCTTAATTATTATGATGGTCTTGCCAAGAGCGTGCGCGAGGCCCATCTCGTAAAAAACGTTGGGATTCTGGTCTGTCACGTCGGCAATGATCACATCCGACTTTCTAATATCCCGCCACACCCGGTTCATTATGTCTCCAGGAGCGGCGTTGTCGACGGAAAGCTCACATTTGAAACCTTCCGCAGCCGATTTAATCGTACCCTGTACTAAGGGAAGCCAATCTTTCGTCGGCATGGCAAGAAAACACGGCCGCAACTCGCCTCGCTGACGAGGCTTCTCGGTAATCGGGTAACCGAACATGAAATCGTCCCTGGGTAGTCCTTTCATCTGGGCATCGGTTTGGATGACAAACTCCCTGATCTCTTCCTTGAGCTGAATTTCATCGTTCGTGCCAGGCTTAGGCTCCACCCACAAATCGGCGTCGGGCTTGGTATCGGGAGAGTATAGGAAATCCAGCATGTTGTTCCAGGTATCAGAGACCTCGAAGTAGAGGTGATTGATCAAACTGCGCACATCGAAATCCAGCTTAGCCATTTGGTGTTGTGCTCCTATGATGTACAAATTTTCAAATACATAAGGCGCGCCCGATATCATACAGATGTACCCCAGGCTAACTATCTATCTTCGTGTGAATTACGAGTAATTTTGGGTACTCCAGTCGGTGGCCGGGAAGCCACGAACAATTCAATCAGCCTGCCCGTTAGTTACAACCGATATAATGAAAATGATTCGTTATATTTTTGTATTACTTGGTCAGCGAATGGAAGAATGAAGTGACACTCAGTGAAACCGACCCGCCGATTTTTTACTATGTACCGGTCAATTATACGCCTTCGGGTTTCGGTTGTCCCGCCCCTGCCCTCAGCGCACCCGGAAGATATCTCGCATTCGCTACCGCCCGGTCTTAATTGGGCCTCTGAGATTTGTGAATATGTCCCCGAATTCTCAGCAGGCGATACCATATATAATGTGAAGCAATTGTGAATTCTTTTCCAAACGGCTCATGTAGCCGTTTCGATGAGTTATTATTGTAGATTATAGTGCGCAAAACCCGCCGAGATTTGGTCATTAAGGAATGCATCTAAACCTTACACAACGACTGTTTTTTCCCATACTGCTTACCGGCATGCTGGTTGTTGTCATCATGGGAGTCGGAGTTCGATACAGTTTTCACACCGGCTTTCTGGAATATGTCAATCTTGCCGATGTACGCAGCATGGAAGGCTTGGTGCGCAGCCTCGCCGACTCCTACGAAACCGAAAATAATTGGGATTTTTTGCGGGGTAATCAAAGCGCATGGTTGCGGTTACTACGAAGCCATTTTACACAATTGGAACGCGAATTCAGGGCGCGTGAATTAGAAGGCGAAACTGGAAAACTAATGCCTCCAGGTGTGCGAATTGGTCCCCGTTTAACTTTAATGGACAAAAACAAATCTATTGTTATAGGGAACTTGACTCTAGATCCTGAAGGCGCCTTATTACCAATCATTAGCAATAAAAACATCGTGGGTTGGCTGCATATTAATCCTTCCAACAATCTAACTGACGCGGTGGCTATTCAATTTGAAGAACAACAGTTTAACAGCGGCTACTGGATCGCGATCATATGCGTATTTCTCGCTGCCGGCGCCGCGATGATATTAGCAAGGCATTTAAGCGTTCCGGTGAAACTTCTGGCAAAAGCCACTCGCGCGTTAACCTCTGGAGATTACACCGCTAGAATCGAGGAAACCCGCCCTGATAACGACGAAATGGGTCGCCTACAAAGAGATTTTAATTCGCTGGCGAACACCTTGGAAAAAAACGAAAATACCCGTCGTCAATGGATTGCCGACATCTCACACGAATTACGTACACCAATCGCGGTACTGCGAGGCGAAATTGAAGCACTACAAGACGGTGTACGCGAATGCAGTAAAGACAATTTAGATTCGCTGCATTTGGAAATTTTACATGTAAACCAAATCATTGAAGATTTGTATCAACTATCCATGTCGGACATCGGTGCGCTTGATTATAAAAAAGAAGATGTGGATTTATCCAAAGCATTGGATGATGCGGTAAATTCATACAAAGAGACACTAAAACAACAGAATATTTGCTTAAACATTGATATGAACAGTTGTGGCGCCACAAAAATATTCGCCGACCCTCAGCGACTATATCAATTATTTACTAATTTTATGCAAAACACACTGCGCTACACCAACCCTGATGGTGAACTTGAAATTTGGTGTGAAAAAAGCGATAAACATATCACGATAAATTGGCGCGACTCCGCACCAGGCGTCAGCGATGAACTATTACCTCAGTTGTTTGTTAGATTATTTCGCACTGAGGAATCTCGATGCCGGCAAACCGGAGGTGCCGGATTAGGTTTGTCTATCTGTAAAAATATTGTCGATGCTCACGACGGCGAAATCAGCGTCCAACACTCCCCTCTCGGTGGCTTGTGGTTTATCACCAAACTACCAACTTTATAATTACTAAGGCATAATTGCCACTGGTGCATCCCGCCGGTATGTATGAATTCCAGCGTCACGGAAATCGCGTTTTGATCGGCAGCGGACTCGGGCAAATCCAGATAGATGCTATTTCAAGAACATGAATTCGCAAAACAACGGACAAATTCTAATTGTCGAAGACGAGCAAAAACTTGCTCAACTTTTGGGTGATTATCTCAAGCTCGAGCACTTCCAAAGCCATTGCATCAAAAATGGTCTGAATGTCATTCCATGGATTAAGGAGAACGAGCCTGATTTAATCTTGCTTGACATCATGCTGCCCGGTAAAGACGGTATGGCCCTTTGCAAAGAGATCCGGGCATTTTCCGATGTGCCCATCATTATGGTGACAGCCAGGGTCGAAGAAATTGATCGTTTATTGGGCTTAGAACTGGGTGCCGATGACTATATCTGTAAGCCGTTTAGCCCGCGGGAAGTGGTCGCGCGGGTGAAAACCGTGTTACGCCGCATACAAAAACCCCAAGTGGGCGATACTGAACACACGACAGATATGCTGCGCGTTGACCCGGATAAATTTACAGCTGTATATGGCGACATCGAACTGGATTTAACCGCGGTAGAATTTCGCTTACTAAATACATTGAATTCGAATCGAGGCAAAGTGTATTCACGCGGACAATTGCTTAACCAATTATATGATGATCACCGCATTGTCACCGAACGCACGGTAGATACGCATATAAAAAACCTCCGCAAAAAACTTCAAGTAATCACACCGGAGATTGAAGTAATCCGCTCTATTTACGGTGTGGGTTATAAGTTGGAAATCTAACAACACACGTTATCATTAAACATAAGCGATCTCCCTA
This sequence comes from Gammaproteobacteria bacterium, assembly GCA_050118235.1. Classification (GTDB taxonomy): domain Bacteria; phylum Pseudomonadota; class Gammaproteobacteria; order SZUA-152; family SZUA-152; genus JAJDNG01. The sequence continues at coordinate 4,031 of JASFLF010000476.1, forward strand.
TA
>JASFLF010000477.1:0-4028 GCA_050118235.1 Gammaproteobacteria bacterium
ATAGTCCTATATGCGACATTCTATCCTCTTGTTAAAGTGACAGCCATTCAATTACCTTTCGTTTGAAATAATTACCCGTGGTAGCAATTGATGAAAATTGTAGCTGATGCAAATATTCCTTTTGTAGAGGAAGCATTTCGTGGCATAGGTGCCGTGATTCCGGTGAGCGGCCGTCTGTTAACCGCCGATCAAGTTCGCGATGCGGATATTTTACTAGTCCGTTCTGTGACCCAGGTAAATCAAGGTTTGCTGAGCAATAGTAAAGTTAAGTTTGTGGGCACCGCCACTATTGGAACTGATCATATTGATTTGGATTATTTGCGTCAAAACCAAATCGGCTTTGCCAGCGCCCCCGGCAGTAATGCCATCTCTGCCGCTGAATACGTCATTGGCGCTATTGTGGTATTGTCGCGTCAACTACAGTTCCGGTTGACGGAAAAAACAGTGGCCATTGTAGGCTGCGGTAACGTAGGCTCGAACTTGCTTCGCCGTTTGCAGACGCTGGGTATAAATTGCATGGTGTACGATCCGCCGCGCGCAGATCAGTTCAACGACCGGGACTATGTGGAGTGGGATGAGGTGAGGCAAGCGGACATTATCACAGCCCACGTGCCGTTGACGTTTTCTGGTGCGTATCCAACTTACCATATGTTTGATGCCGCTTTTTTCGAGCAATTAAATTCCAATGCCATTTTTATCAATACCGCCCGTGGCCGAGCCGTCGACGAAAACGCCTTGCTCACCGTATTGCAAAATCGCCCGGATTTACGTTTGGTGTTGGATGTATGGCATTCGGAGCCGAATATTAATATTGAATTATTGGACAAGACCACCATCGCCACATCGCACATTGCCGGTTACAGCCTGGACGGTAAAGTCCGCGGCACGAATATGATCTATCAAGCGGTTTGTGAATATTTCGCTATCACACCGGACTGGGTCATCCCCACGTTGCCGTTTGCCGACTCGCTAACCGCCATGCAGTTTGATGATTCCCAAATGGATGAAGATGTCGTTTATCAATGCGTGACCAACGCTTACGATGTGTTGAAGGATGACGCCGCATTGCGGAAAATCAAAGAACTGGGTTCCAACCAGCGGGGTGATTATTTCGATACGCTTAGAAAGCACTATCCGGTGCGTCGAGAATTTGCCAACTACGAAATCGTTGTCTCCCAGGATCGCCGCCAACTGGTTCAAACATTGTCCGGCTTGGGTTTTAGAGTTGATACTGCTACCAGCCACTTAACATCATAGATCGTCTGATGCCTGTGTGTGGAAAGCACAGGCATCGTCCTTGCATAACATAGTTGACCATAAACTATCCTGACAACTGGACGTTATAGTGTTATGGGCTAGACTATACAAAACATGTGAAACACAATCCTCTATTCGCATGAAAATGTTGTGAGATCTTTATGAATGCAAGAGCCGATGAGATTTTTAGCCATTTGGATATTCTGGGAGAGCTGAATACCAGCATTCCCTTGAATCACAAATTACACGTCATTCATCGCGCGTTGAATATGCAGTTCGACTTTGTGGACCGCATCGCCGTGGCGCTCTATGACGCGCCAACCGATGTCTTAAAAACCTTCGTCCATAGCACGGCCGGCGGCGAACAACCATTAAGCCACTATGAGTCGAAACTAAGCGAGTCGCAGTCTTTGCTGGAAGTAGTCCAGCAGAAAAAGCCCAGAGTCATAAATGATTTGGCCATATTTTCCAATTCCGTGCACACTCATACCAAAAAGATTGCTGCCCATGGCTTTGCGTCCAGTTATACGCTGCCTATTTTGCAAAACGATTCATTGTTGGGTTTTGTGTTCATCAACTCCAAGCAAAAAGAAGTATTTAAATCCAGTGAGTTGTATTTTTTTGATATCTATGCCCACTTGATTTCACTGGTGGTCATCAATGAGCAAAGCAGTATTCAGACTTTGCAAGCCACGGTAAAAATGGCTTATGACATGACTCATTACCGCGATATTGAAACCGGTAACCACGTCAATCGCATGTCGCGCTTTTCCCGATTGATTGCTAAAAAGCTAGCCGAACAGTATGAGTTGAACGACGAATTCATAGAGCATGTATATATTTTTTCACCTTTGCACGATATCGGCAAAATCGCCATTCCAGACAGTATCTTGCATAAACCCGGTGCTTTAGATGACCAAGAGCGAGCGATTATGAAAACCCATGTTGTCAAAGGCCGGGAAATCATTGATCGTATCCTCCAAGATGCGGGATTACATACATTGGATAACACTGACATATTGCGCAATATCGCCCAATATCACCATGAGGCCGTAAACGGCTCTGGTTATCCCCATGGATTGTCGGGTGAGAATATTCCCCTGGAAGCCCGTATTGTCGCGGTAGCGGATGTATTCGATGCCTTGGCCAGCAAACGCCCCTATAAAGAGGCGTGGCCCAATGACAAAGCCTTTGCCACTTTACGACGCATGGCTACGCATACGCTGGATGCCCAATGCGTTGAAGCGCTAGTCAACAGTCAGCCGGAAGTGGAAGAGATACAACGTCAGTTTAACGAAGGTGAAGTTTGTTATCCCAATCAAAACTAAACTAAAATTTTTCTATGCCGCCGCGGTCTTCATCGGTATTGGCGGGCTCTGGGATTATGATGCGTTTTTCATATCGAAACGTTGTTTGATAAAACGATTCAATGGAAGGCTTTACTATTTGGCGGATGAATGCATAATCGATTTTCAACCAGCGTTCGCTTAACGCCCCTTCAACTCCGGCTTCGTGCAAAGAGTCTCTCAGAAGTTCGTGACGTATATCGTACAACTTTTGGGTGATATACATATGACGGTGTGTCATCGCCGGTTGTTTGCCAAAATATTCAACGGGGCCGCCCATCTTTTCCGCCATAAACGCCGTTTGCCGGTTTTCGATACTTTGCTGATTGTGGCCGGCGAAAAACAGTTTTAACCAGTTGTGCGCGTAAATTTTGTCGTAAAAAATTTTATGGACTTTTTTTAATGTTTCCAGGCCGCCGACGGCGTCAAACAGTGTTTCTTGTTGAGATTCTCGTTGCATATACGTATGTTGCGAGGATTGCATTTTGATGTGATCTTGAAGTCTTAGCCAATAGTTGCTGAACCATGCGACCGAGTAAAAGTGTTTGTATTGGCTGACTGACTACCAACTCAATAAAGTCTCGTAGATCCAATTTTCCAATTGGTCACTGCTGCACTCCCACAACACGGCGCCGCGATTCCACACCCATTGAGGCAGGTGTTTCATATAGTCCACTTTCTTGTGCTGGTCTTGAAATTCCAGAATCAGCAGGTTTCGTTTTTCGTTGTAGCGGGAGTTGACGTTGCCCACATGCTGCGTGATTTTGGCGATTTCGTCCAGTGACAAATCGGCTAGATTCAAGGCTAACATTCTTGACTTATCGGCAAGGCGGGATGTGGATTGAAAACGGTGCCTGGTTTTTCGGGAGTTAATGAGATTCATAAGATTGTTTGAGCACACTGTCTGAATACGGTCTCATATTATCACAATTTGTTTGCGGTATATATCAAATTATAGAGGAGATATTTGCGGCGTTAAGCGTTTGCTTTTTAAAATAAAAAAAGATGCGCACTGCCCCGGAAAGCGTTCGCGCTGGACGGTTTAGTTGAGGCTGGATTGGGTAATGATTAATTCAGCCACGTAGTGTTGCGGTTCAATGAATTGAACAGTGGGGTAGGGTTGTAACTCCAATAATCGAAAATGGTAAGCGTATTGCCGGTCTCTAATTAACGGTACCTCACTATTGCCGCTGAGATTTACTCTATCAATGCGTTTTTCGTTGCGGTACAGCGTTAGCGTTACCACGGCATTGCCTTGCTGGACACATGGCATTTCCAGAGGGCAGCGGCCGTCGTTGACCTTGGAGATTTTAAAGTTGAGTTCTGAATTCGGCAGACTGCGTTTTTGGCCGTATTTCAACTTGAATGGGCTGTTGAGCATAATACTGGGATGATTAATGCGTGCGGTCACTGTAGCCGGTTGCG
>JASFLF010000478.1:0-4028 GCA_050118235.1 Gammaproteobacteria bacterium
CCAACAATAAGGCGCCGAGCTCCGAACTCAGGCCCAATGATTCGAATCCAAGTCCTCCCACATCCAATGCTAAAACCAGTCCGAACAACACCAATAGTTCGTCATGACCGCTCCACTCGAGCAATCGATGAATCAGCGGTTTGATCAATGGCAGGGCGAGCAATGAAAGCGCCCAAAGCGAAGGGCTATGCCCGGAGGACACGCTCAATATGGCTACAGCCACGAGATCTTGAATGATTAAAATACCTATGGAAACCCGGCCGTGAAAAGAGCGCAGTTCTTTTTTCTCCTCCAAGACCTTGGCGGCAACGACGGTGCTGGAGAAGCTCAGCGCAATGCACACAATAAGCGCGGTGCTGGTTTGCAAACCGTTGATGGACAGAAATACGGCGAACAACACTGCGCTTGCCAAGACCATATGCAGTATAGAACCTGCGAACACCTCGGCGCGCAATACGCTTTTCAAACGCAATTTCAGTCCCACGCTGAAAAGCAACAACAATACCCCGGTGTGGGCCATAAACTCCAATAACTCGGTTTGTGCAAAGCCCCAATAATTCAGCACAAAGCCGGCGGCTAAATAACCGACCAACGCGGGTAATTGAACATAGCGGGCGATGAGCCCGCAGATAAAAGCGACAGCGATCCAAAGAAGTTCCATGGGTTTGATTTACCGATTTTGTTGTCAGAATTAATTCTTATGATTTTTGAATGTGGTTTAATAGTTGCAAAATAGGCGTATAAAGCCTAAAAGCAACGATTGTGCCCCTTACATTATTTGGTATTTTGGCAATAAAACCGGGCTCTTAGCCACAGAGCAAGGCAATAGGCATTTTAAAGTGCACCGATTTTGAGCGCAATCGATACGCTTGGGTATTTTTGGTGCGCTGAGATTGTTACATGATATTAAAACCATGAAAACAAACACCGAGCTTTATCAATCCATATCCAAGCGATTGGCTTTTTTGTACGGTGAAGCGCAAGCGCCCTCCATTATCCGGCATATTCGCCGGCTGGTTGATACTCACACCCAGTTGCGCGACATAGCAATTGCGGAAAACCATTTGATCCAAAGTGATTGGTCCCACAGTGATGTGTTACTCATCACTTACGGTGATAGCATCCAAGCTCCCGCGGAACGGCCTTTACAAACATTGAAACAGTTTATCGATGGCAATTTGCGGGAAGCGTTCAGCTTCGTGCATCTATTGCCGTTCTATCCCTGGAGTTCCGATGGCGGCTTTTCGGTAACGGATTTTCGGGCGGTACACAACGAATTGGGCGCCTGGCAGGATATTGCAGCGTTAGGTGAGCATTTTAAGCTGGTTTTTGATGTGGTTTTGAATCATTGCTCGCGGGAAAATTTGTGGTTTGTGGATTATATATTCGGGGAAGAGCCGGCTTGTCATTATTTCATTGAGGTGGACCCTAAAGAAAATCTTTCGATGGTAACCCGGCCACGCAGTACACCCGTGCTGACCAAGGTGCGCACTCACCGCGGAATGAAACATGTTTGGGCCACATTCAGCAACGATCAGATTGATCTTAACTACGCCAATCCTACCGTTTTGCTGGAATTCATCGATATCATTTTGTACTACATCCGCCGCGGCGCGCGCATGTTGCGCTTGGATGCGGTGGCGTATTTGTGGAAACAAATCGGCAGCAACTGCATCCATCTACCGCAGACCCATGAAGTCATTAAGTTGTTTCGCGATGTGTTGGCATTGGTGGAACCGGGGGTGTGGATCTTGACGGAAACCAACGTGCCTCATCAGGAGAATATCAGTTATTTCGGTCAAGGCGATGAGGCGCACCTGGTTTATCAGTTCAGTTTGCCGCCATTGTTGCTGCACGCTTTGTATTCAGGCGATACGGGCTACTTTAGCGCTTGGGTGCGGAGTCTAGAGCAAACGCCGTTGCCGGATAATTGCACCTATTTGAATTTCACGGCGTCACACGACGGCGTGGGGTTGCGGCCCTTGGAAGGCTTGCTGCCAAAAGAGGAAATAGAGGCATTTTTAAATGCGATGCGCGAGCGCGGTGGCTATATCTCCACCAAATCCAATACCGACGGCACGGAAAGCCCGTATGAGTTGAACATCAGCTATTTCGATGCTTTCCGCAGTCCCCACGGCAGCGATAACCAATGGCACATAGCCGCGTTCTTGTTATCGCAAGTCGTCGCCCTGTCGCTTAAAGGTATTCCTGCGGTATATATTCATTCCTTGCTGGCCACGCCCAACGACTACATTGGGGTAGAGCGCAGCGGTCTGACACGCGCCATCAATCGCCGCAAACTGGACCGCAGTGAAATAGAAGCCTCTCTTGCGAATCATGAAAGTGAATCTGGGCGGGTGTTTAGTGCTTATCAGCGAATTTTGCAAATTCGTCGTCAGCAACCGGCGTTTCATCCAGATGGACCGCAAAGCGTGCTGCAACTGACGGATGGCTTATTTGGGGTGGAACGCGTGGCACCGGACGGGCGGCAACGGATTCTGGCCGTCTTCAATTTTATGTCGCAACCACAAACCTTACCGTTGCAGGGCGAAGTACAGGCGATAGAACAAGCGGATGAGGTCTTGGGTGAGACCGATGTGGTCATCAAAGGAGGGTATTTATTGCTGCCGCCCTATGCGGGATATTGGTTTGTGTGTTGATCAAAGCATATTTACCACGAAGTGCGCGAAGAACACGAAAGGAAAAACAGGTTTATTCAAATATACTCTTCGTGACCTTCGTGGTGAAATCCGTCTTGGATATGCTTAGGAACTTGTGCTTTAAAGCCCGTTGTCGGCTGCCACGGCGTACTGCAGTTGCTCACCAATATCCGGTACGGCGCTCAACACCCGGTTCCAGTTAGGGATGAACGGCGCTTCCATAGGATTGTTGAAAAACGATTCACCGGCGGTGATGAGGCTTTGCGCGAAGACTTCCACACATTGTTCTTCCCCGTGGCGGTCCAGGGCCAAATCGTTGATTTCCGCGTCATAGTAATACTGTTCTATGCAGTCCAGGGCCAGGCGGTAGTAGGCCGCTTTTACAGTGCGGAAAAACTCCATGGAAAAATCCACCCCTTCGGTAGCCAGTTTGCGATAGATGGATTTGGCGATTTCCTTGCTCATGCGGGACAAACCGCTGTTTTTATCCTCCGGCGACAGGTTCTGGTGTTTGTGATCATATTGGTCGGCGATATCCACCTGGCATACCTGGTGTTTCGACAGATTACGGTACACTTCGGACAATACGCCGATCTCCAGGCCCCAGTCGCTGGGAATACGTAGTGTTTTCAGTAAATCCTTGCGCAGGGAAAACTCCCCCGACAGCGGGTAGCGAAAGCTGTCCATGAACTCCAGATAATCCATGGGCCCGAGGATTTTTTTCAGCGTTCTTATTAACGGTGTGACAAACAGGCGGGTGACCCGGCCGGAAAACCGATCATCGGCAATGCGCGGATAATAGCCCTTGCAGAATTCAAAGCTGAATGCCGGATTGGCCACAGGGTAGAGCAGTCTTGCCGGTAAATCCCGATTATAAGTCGTAATGTCGCAATCATGCAGCGCCACGGCTTCACATTGACCGCAGGCCAGCGCGAATCCCATGCAATACCACACATTGCGGCCTTTGCCCAGTTGTTGCGGCGCCAGGCCTTTCTCTGAGAGGCCGGCGTGAATATCCAGCAGGCGCCTACCGCCGTTCCACAGAATATGGGTTTGTTGCGGTAACGGATCAAAGAATCGCCGGGCGTGTTCAAATTGTTTCTCGTCGGCCTGGTCCAAGCCAATGATGATGGTGGAGATGTAAGTGGCCTGTTGCAGATGCTCGATGATTTTGGGCAAGGCGGGCCCTTCAAGCTCCGAGTACAGGCTTGGTAAAATCAACGCCATGGGGCGGTGTTTGCTAAAAGCGCTCAACTCCTCTTCCAGCGCCTCTATGGGTCTGTTGCGTAATTTATGCAACGTGGTAATGATGCCGTTTTGAAAAAAGTCAGACATGGCGGACCCCTTCAACAGTGTTAGCGTGCAAGG
>JASFLF010000479.1:0-4007 GCA_050118235.1 Gammaproteobacteria bacterium
GAACACGAGTAATGGTACAGGGATGTACCGTTTATGGAGCAAAGGACGTAATCCTTCGCCAGCTCCCGCGATCCTGGTGAGAAATGCGGGCTAGGTATTCGGCTTTTCCTGTTCTTCCCAATAACGCTCGCTCATTTTGCAATCCAACCATACCATGGCGCACACCAGAACTATGGACAACAATATAACGATCTGAGTGGTTTGCAAGTCACGCACATTAAAGTATACAAATGCGGAACAGCCTGCCAAGGCCGCCATTACCGCGAGTTTTATCGGTACTATCCACTTTTTAGGTAACGCCGGTTTCTTAGTGTTCGGAGATTGGTCGTTGTTATAGGCCATGCGGATACTCATTATACTTTTTTAGTTGTTCTATGCCGTCGTCTTATATAAGGGCAATAATTCATCATGCATATCGTGTGATTTATTGGGCTGCTTCTCAAACTGACTGAACGCTTGCCAAAGGTTTGTGCTATCCCACTGGGTATCCTTATTGCTGTATAGATGGGTATTCAACATTAGCAATTGCGCCCCTAAGGGACCGCCGGTAATACGGCTGAGTTCATTGAGATTGCCTGGCAATTGCTCCGGCCATAGGCATTTGCCCCAATTCAACAAAGCATTTTTCGCCTCTTGGGCATTGTGTTGCTCACAAGCCGCTTTCAGCGCCTTAGCAAAATGTTTGTGGTCCATATTGTGGGACGGCAACGCTTTTTGATTGCTAGTTACTGTTACCGTGGAGCGCTTTCCGGTAAACCACCACGCCAATGCGGTTAGCAACCAACCGGATATGGCAATCAAACTGACCCAAATCCAAAATCCGGCTACGCCGGCGGATGGATCTCGCGTTTCACTAGCCAATGGTTGATCTGACTGGGCAATGTTGGTTTTTGGATCCACATTAACATTCGTCTCTATTGGCGGTTGTTGAGTAGCTGGTGCTCCAATATCGGCTTGCGCCGTTTGCGTTGCTGCATTAACCGTTATCTGCCGCGCCGGAATGCGAAGATATTCCAAACGGTCTTTGTCAGTATTCCACCAGGGGATTTCTATTCCTGGAATATGATAGCTGCCGGTCTTGGTGGGTATGAGTGCGATTTTCTCCTGACGCATACCGATAACGCCATCGTCCATTTTTTTATCTTCCGTAACGGGTTGATCCGGATATTGCTTCATGTCTTTGACCTCACCCATGTTTATTTCCGGCAATTGCGCCGAAGACAATCCATTGGCGACCAGTGTAATGGTCCGGGTAACCGGCTCGCCCACTTTAAAAATCGGCGGATTTTGCGGCCATTCTTCTTTGATTTGCATTTGTTTGGCGGGCAACCACGAATTATTTTGTACGGTTTGCACCAGTGGTTTTGGTTTGACTTCTATGGTAATCGCATCGGATTGCAGTAATTTTGTGCGCAGTGCGCGGCGATTGTCCACATATTGCGCTTCCAGTTCCGCCGGATTAATGGTTAGTTTACCGCTTTTTTGGGGGAATATTATGTAGCGTTTTTCGAAAACTTTAAATCGCCGGCCATTGATGCTTTTGTTATAGGTTTTGTCTTCACCGATTTTTTCCACGACAGCATCGGTATCGCTGAGACTTAGTTCCGAAAGACTGGCGTTTAACAGGTTGACCGCTTGATAAATACGCACTGTGTAAACAATCTGTGCTTGCACATATACGGTATTTTGGTCGACCTCACTTTCCAGGAATAATATACCGCTGCTTTTGTCGCCGGATTGCGGCTTGATAGCGTTGACGGTGATTTGCTGCTGTGGACTTTTATCATCACCAAAGGCAATGCTCGGTATTAACAATTTGCCGGGATGTTTAGGCATCACAATTAAAGTCCACTGCGTTTGGCGGCTCATTCGTCCATTGATTATTTGTATGCTGCTGCTTTGATTGCGGCTTATGATTTTAAAATCACTCTCTATGGGCCGGAAATCGGGTTGGCCATCCACCGCTTCGTCGGCAGTGAAGTTTATCGCAAATGATTCGTTGATTTCGACGGGATTTCTATCCACTTCCACTTTGATTTTGGCCGCTGCCGCGCCGAAGCTTACAACGCAAAGGCACAATAGCACGATCAGTTTAAACACTGTTGGATTCATGGACTTGCTTAGGTAGTCTTTCATTACCATGGTTCTTCTTCGCTGCTTTGCTGAGAATTTTGTTGTGAGTTTTGTGAGTTAAGTTGTGACTGATAACGAAATTTACGCCGTAACAACCCACCGGGATCATCCGGTATGCGACGCAACCACTGCTCATTGGCTTGCATGGTTTCCAATTCCGCCTGGTCTACATCATCCAGAGGCATTTGTGCGTTTTGTTGGTCGGTTGCGTCTTGGTTGTCCTGTTGTTGTTGTTCTTGTTCTTGTTGTGCTTGTTTTTGCTGTTGCTGATGTTGCTGCCAGGCTTGTTCAGCCTCTTGTTGATCGCCACTGTCGTTGGCTTGCGCACTTTGCTCGTCGCTCATTGGCTCATCGGATGATGAATTCTGCGCAGTGGATTGGGCATCCTTTTGTTGATTGTCTTGTTGATTGCCTTGCTGATTGTTTTGCTGATCTTGCCCGGACTGAGATTGCTGCGATTGTTCGGAATTCTGTTCGCCGGATTGATCTTGCGATTGGCCATTGTCCGATTGTTGATTCTGCGAATCTTTCTGATTTTGTTGATCGCTTTGCTGATCGTTTTGCTGGTTGCTCTGCTGCTGTTGATCGGACTGGCCGTCCTGATTTTGCTGCTGTTTCAAATATTTTTCCAGCAACTCTTTATTGTAGAGGGCGTCTTCGTGACCCGGTGATGATTCCAGTACGGCGTTATATGCATCAATGGCCTCTTGTATTCGACCCAACCGAGCCAGGGCATTGCCTTTATTATACAAATCATCCGGTGTGTTGCTGTTATCCAGCAACTCCAAAGCTTTGTCGTAATTCTTTGCTTTGTAATAAGCGGCCGCTTGCCAATGTTTGTCTCTGAATTGTTCCGCCGCTTGTTGAGCTTGACCGTGCTCAAGGGCGACTTGCGCGCGTTGGTTTTGATTTTGCCATAGCTCATCCCAGCTAAAGGCCTGGCTGGTTTGCGGTATTGGTAACACTACGCAAATAAGTACGGCACCCAGCCAGCCTTTGCGAAACGCCAGTGCGGCGAACGGCGCGATCAACAACAGCAGCCAGGGCCCCTCTTCGCGCCAGGTGTCGGCTTTCAGTTTTGCTTGGTCGGTGGTCATTTCCGCACTATCCTTCACAGAAGAAAATTCAAATCCCCGAATTAAGTAATTTATGTCTTTATCCGTTGCAGTCAACCTCGCATACCGGCCACCGTTATAATTGGCGAGCTCGCGCAGCGGTTTTTCCTGCAGCTTGGGGACAACGATATCGCCAAAGCGATCTTTTAATAAGCTACCGTTGCCAAGCTGTATGGGTGCACCTCCGGCGGTACCCACAGCCAATACCGACAGCCGATAACCATTGCCGGCCATCAGATCGGCGATAGCGCTTTCGGATATGTCTCCCAAGCCGTCGGTGATTAATAATATATTGCCGTTGCGCATACCGCCTTGCTGTAACAATTCGACGGCTTTGCTGATGGCCACCTCCGGATTGCTACCTTGGTGGGGCATGAGTTCCGTGCCCAAACTTGTGACCATCGATTCAATGGTTTTTACGTCATCGCTTAGAGGGCTGACCACAAAGGCCTCGGCGGCGTACACTACCAACGCCGTTTGACCTTCGGTGCGTTTGGCCAATATGTCCAATATCTTGTGCTTGGCCCGGGTAACGCGGCTGGGCTTTATATCCGTGGCATCCATGGATTGGGACATGTCCAACACAATCACCAAACCCGATTGTGAACGGTAGACCGGTTGCGGCAATTTTTTCCACACCGGGCCTGCCAAGGCGGTAATAATCAGTACGCCGGCTAACGCTAACACATAAACAGGCCATTTGGTTTTGTGATGTTCCTCCCCTACCAGAATAAACGGCAACAAGCGGGCATCCACTAC